>JBDRUR010000017.1:0-22816 GCA_039801485.1 Caldifarciminota bacterium | reverse complement strand
TCTTGTATTTAGATGCTTGCAATGTCTCTTATGAGACTTTCTTTAATAAACTCAGTCAATTACGCTTTACCCAACGCCAGCAAGAGATAATGAGGCAAGTAAAACTACCAGCCAATTTCAGACTTCAGAAAAAACTTGCCCGTGATACCGCATTATACGCTCATAAAATCAGACACCAAATAAGAACATCGATGCTTGATATCGACAAACTAAAAACCAAAATTGACCAGGAACTGTCAAAATACCTTTCTGACCATCAGATTAGTGAGGACCTAAAGCCGATATATCAGGACTTTGCCGATTATGTGCTGAAGCGGGCATTAAATCCCGAGCCAAATCCACCGCTTGATACCAAACCCTGGCAAAAATCCGGCATTCGCCCGCTTTTACTTTCTTATATCAATAGTATGATTTATAAAATCGTGCACCGCGAACAGAAAAAAATCAGCAGACGAAAAATACCAACAACCGAAAAGCAAAAGAAGATGGTAATCGGCTTTTTAAGATATCGGGCAATGATCGAACAACTTGAAACCGAAGTCCACAAACTCTTAAACGAATTACAGGTGCCATCTGCCTTTTATTTAGCATACAAGGACTTTGCCCGCGAGTGTTTCGCTAACATAAAAAAACTATACTTCAAGGACCAATCACTATTAACACAACGTCTGGCTGATTGTCTACGCCGATGGCAAAAAATGAAGTTAGATGAAAAGGTGCTGGAGAAAATAAAAGAGACCGCCATCAAGCAATTCCAAACCTTTATCCCCAAAACACTAGATAAATAAACAAAAGTATCTAGTAACATCTTGAATTTTAAAAATCTATATTGACTTTTTACAAAAGTTGAATTACATTTTGATTGTAAGACGCAACACTGTGGTAATGATAAAAATCTAAGAAATGGTATTCTCTCAAATTGGAAATCGCTAAAATAGATATAGATTATATAATCTATAACTTATATTAAAAAACAGAAAAAAAGATTATTGATATAATTTCGTAATTTGGGAGGAAAATATGAATCAAAACCAAACAGAACAATCAAATAACATAGAAATCGCCAACCCAGAACATCTTATAAAAGAATATGAAATGTGCTGGAATGGTGTTGAACATCATAATACACGATTATGGAGTAGTGCTTCGATTTTTATTTCTGGGAGCATTCTCGCACTATCGTGGTTAAGCTCGAGGACACTAAGTAAAAATGACTGGAACGAATTTTCGCTGGTTGCAATTGTAGCATTAACGATATGTGTTGTATTATATTTCTATCTCAGAATATTTAGCGCATGGGAATTAATGGTCCGTGTGGAATTTTATAGAGCTCGTGAAATCGAAAAATCACTTGGCCTTTGGAGAATACGCTATCGTCGTCTAATAAGTGTAAGTGATTTCCCAATGAATAATGACAAAATTAAAACACTAAGAGACGAAATAAAAAAAGAAATGGGCATCGAAATTGATAAGTTGGCTAAACGGCGAGCCAACCCTTATTTTAGAAGAGTAATATATATAGTTATAACTGCACTGTTATTGTTAGTATTGCGTGCGTTAATAATTACATTGGATATTAGAATATGATAATATTTAACTTAAGGTGAATTTTCAGCGAAACTAAAAATTTAGATTTTTTATCAGAATTTTCGTCATTCGCAAATTTTTTAATAATTCCGCTATTTCATTAAATATTCCAACATCGTGCAAATAAAGCGGAGTGTTAGCCCGCCGGGCTTCGCGCGTCAAACCAAGTTTTGTTTCACTATCATAAAGACCTCGATAATATTTATAAAAACTAAAATCCTCAGCAATGATTTCATATTCGCGCGCATTTAAATTAACTTTATATTTCAAAAATTTGTCGAAGCGAATTTTTCGAGTAAAATAAATTTTCTAATTAGACCAATGATTAATTTATATTTACCATCTGATACTTGGAAATGATAACCCCAGAAATCCATCTAATCCTAAACAAATTGTGATGCACTTAGCATCATCAACATTTACCGGATAGCCAAGTTCAACATATAGACCTAATGGTAGAAATGATGCAACTCTTTGGTCTTTCCAGCCTTCTTTTCGGAAAATATGTAATCCGGTGAATAAAATTGTGCCAAAGACATCCTGTTTTTCCTGAGGTATTTGTTTAATTATCATCTTTGACCAGTTAAAGGCTTTGACCCCGCCATAGATTGAAAAGTTTCTGCTTAATTCAACTCCCGACATTAAAACGCCAAATGGCGCCAGCATCATTTCGTTCATTATATAGTCAAATCCGACCAGAGTTGTTAGATATTTAACCGGATGATATTTTAAATTAACCCCGATTGAAGAATTTATCGAACTGTTACCATGTAAACCAACATCAAATTCGTCGGTAATACCATATTGAATATAACCGCCATAAGTTTTGAATTTATCATCAGCGCCAGTTGCAACTGCTTCATCTTTGGCATCGCTAGTTAAATATAATGGCAATGTTAAATAAGCAGTATAGCCAACATTACCGGCACCTTTGGTTGCTAAATCCTGATTAATCCCCCAAATGGCATAAGAAATATTTATCATCACCAGGCAAAATGCAAATATATATAATTTTTGATAATTAATCATAGTTTTGTTGCAATTACGATCGGTTTTCTGACCATCACATTTTTACCATTACTGGTGATACCTTTTAAATTTAAGATATAAATACCAATCGGACACGGTTCAAGTTTCTCGTTAGTGCCATCCCAGATAACATCAGCAAAACCACCAGGTTGATTGCTCAGTAATCTTTTTACTAATCTGCCTTTCATATCAAATATTTCTAAATATATCTTATACTCTAACGGTGAATTTATTTTAATTCGGGCATATTGTCGCAACGGGTCAGCATCAGTCGGTGAAAATGGATTGGGATAAATCGTATCAATTCTTAATATTTCGCTCGGCGGAATCGAATCAGTTAAATCAACAATATCAGCTACAAATCGCGGCATTACTTGATAGCCGGTGTTAAACGGCGGTGTCGAAGTGTATTGTCCAACAATACCAGTAATACGAAATTTTTTGCCTTTGGTAAATTGATTAACTGGGATACCACTGGCATCCAGGATTCTTATCGTAATACCCGGAATGCCATTTTTTAAGGTAAAGTTTTGCCCAGCACCAGCAACTGCCGGCTCAGTGATGACTGAACCAGTCACCTGGATTAATTTACTCTCCATTCCTTCAGTGATTGGTACATTAAATGGCAACTCTTGGGGGATAACGTCAATCAGATTAGTATCAGCAATCCACATCCAGCCATAGGCAATTTCAGTTAAGCCATTATATTCAGTGACTTTGCCATTACAATACCATTCGGCACCAACTTTATCTAAGAAACTCTCGAAGCCAGTGAAATATGTTGGTCCATAAACATTCACGCCATTAGTTTCATCTTGGATATAAAGGCTTTTATTCGACCCGCTGGTAAAGATGTTGGCTGGTCCGGTAATTCTGCCTTTGACTTTGACATATTGGTTTTCGTAAAAAGAAGAATAACCATCTGCACCCGGTCTTTGCACTTCGGCAATTGTCATCAAAGGCAAGGTATCAACAATTGGCAAGTCAAAATCGTTAATACTTCTCGGCATTATTTGATAACCACTAAAGTATGGTGCGAGATTATCATATTGGGCAATAACCCCAACTAAATCAAAAGTATCGGCCGGTATTGGTTGCCCAATAATGCTTGAAACATTATCATCAATCCGAATTTGACAAGAATTGCCCAAAGTGTCCTTGATTGTGTAGTTAGTATTAGCAGTAAAATACCCAGTTGGTGAGGCGAAAAAGATATCATTTAAAAAAATTAGTGTACCTTCATTTTCAATATAACCGCCGGCAGTATCAATTCGGCTGACCTCTGGTATTGTCATAAATACTGGTGCAACCGGGCGATTACTCGCATGTTTGGTAATTGTCAAATTAGTGATTTCGGTTAAACCATAGAAATGAGTAACCAAGCCCGTAACCGTCACGCTATCGCCAATTGTTATCTGTGAAACTGCCGAGCCGTAAATCGCAACGCCACCGGTATTATCAAAGACATAACCCGGACCCGACGAGCCGAATTGATTGGCAACCGAGACAATACCAGTAAAAGTAACATATTGATTTAACAGTAAAGGCACGCCATTGGCGTCATTCTGGCGAATATCTCTAATTGGTATTACTTGTCCATTTAAATAATTAGTGCCAAATAGCAACCAATTAAAAATAAAACTGACAATAATAATTTTAAATTTATTCATCGTTTCCACTCCTTTTCTATTTTCATTGCAGCATTATTTAGAGCGTCTTGGGGAGAAGTTTTTAGCCTCATTGCTTCTTCCATTGCTTCACCTAAGTATCGTCGGCCAGCAAACCATTCCTCTCCCCTTGGCTCAAATTTGGCATAATTTAATTGCTCAATTGCTTGTCTTAAACCCTTAACTTCGGATAATAACTTGGCATAACTTGGTTCAGTTAATGCCTGTCGGCAAACCGGCACATAGAATGTCTCACTCGCCCATCGTGCTTGTTGTTTTGGTCGAGTGAACCATTTTATAAACTTCCAGGCTGCTTCTTTTTGTTTATCGGTTGCTTTTCGAAAAAGGCAAATATTTGTGCCATAACTTAAAACCGCATTTTGTTCCCAAGAAGGTAAGGGCGCAATCCCAATCGGGAAGGTCATCTTGTCTTTCATATATGCCCAAGAGACAATCGTGCCGTAAATTATTGCCAATTTACCTGAAAGAAAATCGTTTTGCGGCTCATAACCGCTAATAAAATTACAAGACGAATCTTTGTAAATCAAATCAATCATATATTGTAAAATCTCTGCGCCAATTTTAGTATTAAAAGTCACTCTTTTATTAACTTCATCCAATAATTTCCCACCCTTTTGATAAAGCATACAACCAAATAACCAAGAGTTGACACTGCCACCAGTCCCCCAAATCTCGGGTTTACCGTCATTGTTAAAATCCTTAGTTAATTTCTTACAAACAATCCGAAATTCGTTCCAAGTTTTGGGAAACTCGGTTATCCCATTGGAATCAAACATTGCAATATTATAAAAATAGACCGGCACGCTTTTATTGAATGGAAATGTTAAAAACTTACCATCCCATTTATTGTTCTCAACAAACACTTCAAACATATCAGCAATTTCTGCCGAATCCAGTCCGATTGGACTATTGACAAAAGAATCTAACGGAAATAATTGGTTTTGGTGATAAAATTGAGTTGTCCAGGACTCATAAACCTGAGCGATTGTCGGCGGATTATCAACTGAAATTGCACCCATTAGTTTTTGGGCTAACGCACTGTAATCACCCATACCAACTAATGTTACTTTAATATCCGGGTTTTCTTTCTCAAAATCCTTAACCATTGCTTCCAAAGTCTTGCCTAACGGACCACCCATCGCATGCCAAAAGGTTATTTCGGTTTTAGAAATAGTTTTTTTACAAGAAATAAAAATAAATACTAAACTACATAATAATATAGGGATTTTTTTCATGATATGAAATTTTACCTGATATCTGCTGAATGTCAACAATTTTATCAAGTCGGGGTCGTTGACATTTATCATATTTACGATTATGATAAAAAATTTAACGAACTATTTGGCAGAATGATATTATGAAAATTTCGGTTTTAGTAAAACCTAATGCTAAACAGAATAAAGTTGAAAAATTAGCGAACTATTATTTAATTTGGACTAAGGAACCGCCAACCGAGAATAAAGCAAACAACGCAGTTATTGAATTGCTTGCCGAATATTTTAATATCCCAAAATCAAAAATTAATATCGTAGCTGGATTTAAGTCAAGAAAGAAAATTATTGAGTTAAAAGATTGACACTATCTTTTTTGATAATTTCTAATACATAAGTTTCGGGTCGTTTCGTTACATAAAGAATCTTAAATCTTTCTGGAAATGCCCTTATTGTTGGAACTAAAAATTGGGGTGTGCTTGAAGAGACTTGGTCAACAATCACATATTTTGCTCTGCTGGAATCGATATCTGCCATTACTTGACTCGGGTTATTTCTGGCTAAATAGCCTTTTGCTTGATGTCCCGAAAACCACCAAGTTAATGTCGGCTTTCGACTAATTACCCCAATTTTTGTAGTATCATATTTTCCAAGCCATTCATTGGCTTCGATAAAAGTTAACCAATTGGGCTCTAATTCCGCATATTTATCGCTTTTAATATATTCATTACGAATCCTCGTGTTTCTCACCGCGAGATTAAAATAACTCGGTATCGCTAACAATGTTATTATTAATAATATGCCCAATACTACTGATTCTTTTTGTTTAATCTTAGCCAATATTGCCTTCAGCCCAAGAATAATTAATATTGTAATAAAGGGATAAATCACAACTAAATATCTAACTAAAACCGCATGTTCGGCAAATGAGATTAACATCAACAAAGTTAAAATAACATAGACACTATAAAGATTCTGTTGAGAACGAATATTTTTTATGATGCCTAAAATTATTAACATAAAAAATATAAGACCAATGAAGATGCCCAAACCTGATTTCGTTGCAAAATTATTTTGCCCAATTGGGAAATATAAAGACGGCAATTGAACGAATAAATACCTTGATAAATTTCTAAAAGCCTTGCTGATAAAACCACTAATTGATAGAACTTCGCCAGTCTGCAGATCGGTAATAAATTGCGGCGTATATATTCCTCCTCCTACTTGATGTCCTATAGTAATAAAACGAATAAGCCACGGCATAATTATTAAAACAACAACTGTAGTATAAACTAGAAAATACTTCCATTTCCGTTGCAATACCAGTGTTAACCCAATCGCAACCGGCAATACTCCGCCAGCAGCACGAATATAAAAAGAACCGGCAGCTAAAATCGCAGTAATTATCCAATATCCAATATTGTTTTTTTGCAACGCCAAAAAGAAAAATAATATCGTCGCCGAAGACATTAACATAAATGATGCTTCAGTCAATTCCCAAAAAGAAAATTCGGCAATTAATGGATTTAGAACTGCAAATAAGATCATCAATATTAAGATTCGTTTGTCCAATTCTTGACTATTAAAGAGTTTGTACCAGATAACCAATGCAATTAAGAAACAAACAAATGAAAAAATTTTTATTGGGATAAAACTACGACCAAAAATAATTAAAGAAGCTGCCATTATTAATGGAAAACCCGGCGTCACACTAACTTCGGGCGGTGTGCCGATAAATGCTTCAACTTTATAATTTTTGTGCAGAATTGACTGTGCCAGGCTCATATAATGACAATTATCTCCCCCCATTGACATTCGAGGGTCAAAAAGGAAAAGAAGCAGCAAAACTGCAATACTGCTTATGATATAAACGGTAAACTTTTTATATTTCGATTTTTTAAAAGGTTCAATTTGTTTTTTCCCTACATTTTTCTTTTTCATGCGATTAATTGATATTCAATTGACTTTTCGTATATTAACCTTTCTTAGCAAGCTTTTCTTCTAGAAGTGCAATTTTTTGTGCTAATTTTTTAATTTGTTCTGATTGTTTACTAACAATTACTGAGAAATAAATATATAAGACAATAACAATGAAAATTATTATTGGGACAAGCACCAAAGGAGGGTAATATATTCCCATAATTTTTGCTAAGATATCTAACAGTTTACTCCAGATTGCAAAAACAATAAGTATTATTGCCGAAAAGAGCCATAATAATGCAAATCGTTCTTTTAACTTCCGACGCCTAATTAACTCCAAAATAACTATTAAAAGCCCAATTGCCGCAATTAAAGCAATTACTTGTATCTGTTTCATTTTTTTACTCCTTTGAGTGATTCCATAATAATTGCTAAAATAACTTTAATCATATAATGAAGTGATTTAAATCCGCGAATTGAAGACGTCCCGCCAAGACGATTTCTCATCACAACTGGAATCTCAATAACTCTGAATTTATTCTTTTTAAGAACGATTAGCACCTCGGGTTCTGGATAATCTTCTGGATAGTACTGTGCTAAAAATTCTAAGGCACGACGATTAAATGCCCGAAAGCCAGATGTGCAGTCAGTTATTTTTTGTTTGATAAACACTCGATTAATTAATTCTAATATCTTGATGCCTAACCGGCGTAACCAAGGCGATTTATAACCACTCTTATTTAGAAATCTCGAACCGGAAACGACATCATAATTATTTTGCTTTAGTATCGATATCATCTGATTAATATAAGATGGGTCATGCTGTCCGTCAGCGTCAACCTGCACCGCGTAATTATATTGATTTTGCACTGCATACATAAAACCAGTTTGAACTGCCGCACCAATTCCCATATTAAATGGTAAGGAAATTACAATCGCCCCGACCCCTCGTGCTCTTTCGGCAGTATCGTCAATCGAACCATCATCAATTACACAAATATCAATGCCCGGAACACTCTCCGATATTTCTTTAATGACTAACTCGATCGTTGCTGATTCGTTGTATGCCGGAACAATTGCTAATATTTTATCCATCAAATCAAAAATTCGTGACAATAGTTAGTTAATCAACAATTCGAGATAATAAATTCGTAAAGTTTTGTGAGCGAACTTAAAATGGTAAATCATCTAAATTTTCTGGTGGTATGTTCTGTTCGTCAATATCTTCAACTTCTAATTCCGGTTCAAGTGGTTCTGGTTCGACACCGATTTTATCCAAGATTTGAATTCGATTAACAATGATTTCAACTGTATTCCGTTTTTCGCCTGCCTGGTTAACCCAAGAACGACTTCGTAACCGCCCTTCAATAATTAACGAACTGCCTTTTTTAATCCGTTCGCCACACATCTCCGCCCATCGTCCTAAAGCAACGATATTAAAGAAACTGGTATCATCTTGCCATTCTTGCGTTTCTTTATTTAGAAATCGGCGATTTACTGCTATCGAAAACCGGCAAATTGGATTACCCTTGGGGGTATACTTTAGCTCCGGTTCTCTCACTGCCCGTCCCATCAACACTACATAATTTAACGAACCGAGTCTAAGGTCAGCCATGTTTACTCCTGTTTAATAATGGTACTTCTTAGGATTTCTTCCCGATGTTTTATTGCGTCTTTGATTTTACTGATAACATCGGGTGTAGCACTAAATTTATATTTGATGAATATTCCTTTTGTCTGTTTTTTTATCGGATATGCCAGTTGCCGATTTTCAATTGATACCTCAATTATTTTTACCTTATCATTAACCGTAATAATATTTTTATACTGTTCGGACAAATCCTTCACTTCTTCCTCGGATAATTTTGCTGATACGATAAATATTGCTTCATAATTTCTTTGCATTATGCCTCCTAAATTTATTTAATTAAACATGAAATTTTATTAAAATTATATCGCCATCTTTTACAACATAATTTTTCCCTTCAATTAAGACACAACCGGCTTCTTTAGCTTTATTAAAATCACCATATTTCTGTAGTGTTGAAAACTGAATAACTTCGGCTTTAATAAAGCCCCGCGCCATATCCGAATGAATCTTAGCGGCGGCATCAACAATATTCGTCCCCCGCGGAACTGACCAGGCTCTACTCTCATCACCTTTTATTGTGTAAAACCGAATTAAATCTAATTTCTTAAAGCATTCTTCAACAATGCCTTCAATACCATTTTCACTTAAACCAAGACTCTTTCGTATTTCAATTCGCTCTGATGGTTCAAAATCAACTAATGACTCCTCTAAAGCCGCTGAAAACAAAAAGATGGTCTTATTGTTTAATTTCGCTAATGATGAAATGTCGGTTTTAGTCTTGTCAGAACAATTAAGAGCATAGATTATTGGTTTCACGGCGAATAAATTAAGGTCCTTAATCACTTCTCGGTCAGCTGGATCCAAAGTTAACGAAAACGGTCCCTGTTGTAAATTCATCTCGATGAATTCTAAAACCGCCAATCGATGTTTCTCCTCAGGTGTATTGGCTTTTTTCTTAAGAACTTCAATATTCTTTTTGATTATTTCTAAATCCGCGATTGCTAATTCCGCTTCAGTAATCTCCAAATCACGAATTGGGTCAATATCGTTATAGATATGTGGTATGGTATCATCAATAAAATAACGAAGAATATGTAATATTAAATCAACTTCACGAATATTAGCCAAAAATCGATTACCTAACCCTTCACCTTTACTAGCACCTTTGACTAAGCCGGCAATATCAATAAATTCAATAGTCGCCGGCGTCAATTTCTGTGGTTTGATTATCTCACCAATTATTTTTAACCTTTCGTCAGGCACAATTGCGATGCCGACATTTTTTTCAATCGTGGTAAACGGATATAAATCAACTTTGGCGTTTGCCTTGGTCAATAGATTGAAAAATGAAGACTTACCAACATTAGGTAGTCCAACCAATCCAACTTTCATCATAACATTTTATTTAACACTAAGTGCGTTATATATCGACATTGCCGATTTAATACCTTTATTTCGAATATGAATTAATGCCGCACATGCTAGCTCAATGGTTTTAGTAATTATTATTTTCTCATCTTTAGAAAATTTACTTAATACATAATCGCTTACGGAGATTTCAGCTGGCGGTTTACCAATACCAATACGCATACGGGGGAAATTATTTGTTTTTAAGTGATATATTATTGATGCCAAACCTTGGTGGCCGCCGTCACTGCCTTTTTCACGAATCCGAATTTTACCTAATGGTAAAGCGATATCATCACAAACAACGATAAAATCTGACTGTCCGTCTCTTAAACAATCCGCGACGACAATACCGGAATTATTCATAAATAGCATTGGTTTGATTAATATCCATGACTGGTCTTTGGTTTGAGCAACCGCATATTCTGAATGATACCGAAATCTAATTGACAATTTCTTACTTAACTCGTCGAGCACCATAAATCCAACATTATGCCGAGTATCTTTATATTTTGGTAATAGGTTTCCTAATCCAAAAATTATCAAAATTATTTCTTGGTCTCGGATTCAGCCGATGGTTTCTTTTTACCAGAACTCTCGCCTTCTTCAGCCACTTCTTCCTTTTTCTTCTCAGTAATTACTTCCGGTTCTTTAATCTCTTCGGTAACTGCCGCAGTAACTTCAACTTTCTTCGGTGTTAAAATTGAAACAATTGGCACATCCGGCGAAAGCATAAATTCAATGCCTACAATTTTAATATCAGCAACATGAATGCTATGTCCCATCTTCAAATTAGTAATATCAACTTCAATGTGTTCGGGAATATTATCGACCGTGCATCGTATTGGAATTGATCGCAGCGGAAAATCAAGTATGCCTCCTTGTTTGATACCAATTGCGGTTCCTTTAAGCACCACGGGCACATCAACCGTTATCTTTTCTTTCGCATGAATTAGTTGGAAGTCAATTGATAGAAACTTTTTAGAGATCGGTTCCCGTTGAATGGTTTTGATTATTGCTTTTATTGCCGGTCGGTCATTAATCTGTAAATCAATGATTGGGCTGTGGCCCTTAATTTTTTCCAATAATTTATTAAACTCTTTTTCGTTTACCGCTAATTTAATTGCTTCGTCACCATGACCATAGACGACCGCCGGAATCATCCCATTTTTTCTGAGTTTCTTACTTATTGATTTGCCGGCTTTATCTCTTTGTTCAACATTAAGTTTATATACCATAAGCCTCCAATTCAAATAAATAATGAACTAACCGACTCTCCGTTATGAATTCGACAAATTGCTTCAGCCAACAATGCTGAAATTGAGAGCACGGTTATTTTTTTGCTTTGTTTATTTTCCGGTAATAAAATTGTATCGGTAACTGTTACATCAGTTATTTCCGATTTTTCGATCTTCTCAATTGCATTTTTTGAGAAGACCGCATGGGTAGCGCAAGCCATTATCTTCTTGGCATTATGTTTTTTTAATGCTTCGGCAGCAATTATTAAGGTACTGCCAGTATCAATGATATCATCAAAGATCAGCACATCTTTATTTTCAACATCGCCAACAACCGATACCACAACTGCTTCGTTGGGCGACGGTCTCCGTTTATCAATTACCGCCATTGGAATATTATCACCTAATCGTTTAGCAAAACCCCGAGCACGATTAGCTCGACCGGTATCAGGTGCGACCACAATTAGATTCGATAAATCTTTTTTACGGAAATATTCAATTAGTACCGGCGCGGCATATAGATGGTCGACCGGGATATTGAAAAAGCCTTGAATTTGTTCAGCATGCAAATCAATTGTTAAAACCCGTGAAGCACCAGCAGTAACAATTAAATCAGCAATTAATTTTGCTGATATTGGTACTCGCGGTTCGTCTTTACGGTCTTGACGAGCATAGCCATAATAAGGCACTACTGCCGTAATGCGGTCAGCAGACGCTCTTTTCATGGCATCAATCATTAAAAGCAGTTCCATTATGTTTTCTGCTGGTGGATGGGTCGGTTGAATGATATAAACATCAGCACCGCGAACATTTTCATCAATTTTAACTCTAATCTCACCATCGGCAAAGTTTTGAATATCAGCTTTGCCTAAAGCAATATTAAGTTTTTTACAAATTTGTTGGGCTAATGGTAAATTTGCCCGCCCGGAAAAAACCTTCAATTCATTCATTTTTTATTTGCTAATAGCTGGGGCGGGAGGATTCGAACCTCCCCAACAGGATCCAAAATCCTGGGTCCTGCCGCTAGACGACGCCCCAAAATATTCCATTAAATTGTTTCAGTAAATATTAACCGACAATTTATATTTTGTAAACAATTTCTTATATTTCTTTCCATATTTTTTTCAATTAATGCCATTATCGCCGAACCGCTGCCGGTAAGACTAACTGCATAAACACCACAAGCCAATAATAAATTTCTAATTCTCAGCAACTCCGGGTGTTTATTGTAAATGACACTTTCAAACGAATTTACGAGTAGCGCATTAATACCAGCCAATTTACATTTTATTAATCTATTAATTAATAGTTTAAATCGGAAATTAGCATCTGTCAAGTTTTTGCCAAAGGAAAAATTTTTTGCCACATATTTATCATATTGAGCATAAGCCCACTTAGTATTTACTGAAAAATTAGGCGTGCATATTAAAATATGAAATTTTGGTAATTGCATTGGCTTTATTATTTCGCCACAATCAGTTACATAACAGGGTTGTTTATATAGAAAAAAAGGGACATCCATACCAACTTTCAGCGCCAATTGCCGCAACTGATTAAAACTTAAAGGACTTCCGTATAACTCATTCAATCCCAGTAATGTAGCTGCTGCATCAGATGACCCGCCACCCAGTCCAGCACCAACTGGAATCTGCTTTTTTAATACAATATCAACACCGGTTTTTATGTTGATTTCTCGAAAAAAGATTTCCGCGGCTTTTATTACAAGATTTTTCTTACCCTTCGGAATCTTTTTCGAATTGGTGCGAAATGATATAGATTGACCTTTTCTGCTAATTATTAGCATATCAAACAACCGTATAGGCACCATAATCGTTTCAATCTCGTGGTAATTTGATGGTAGTTTTCTTTTTATTAATAATCCGATATTTATTTTTGCTGGGGCTAACAATTTAATTGTTGATTTTGACAGGGGGTATACCATAAATTGTATCGCCGATTTTTATGCCATTTTCCATAAACCAGCCCTTATTCATTTCTAAAGCAGCGATAAAAGCTTCTGATGGCGAGTATCTGATTTCTTCTTGATTGGGCACCATCTCTAAAATGTCAAGAATTATATTATCGCGACTAATGAAAGCAATACTCAGTGGTATTTGGGTAAACTTCATCCAAAATGGGTAAATGCCTTCTTGTTCAAAAAGAAAAAGCATCCCCGAATTCCAATCTAATTGTTTTCGATGCATTAAACCTAACGCTCGCTTCTCAGGAGTATCTGCCAATTCAACTTTTATTTTAATATTTTTAATTGTCAAGGTAATCAAACTATCAGCAACCATTGGTTTCTCCTGATTATGTTGCTTTGGTTTTGAACAACTTATTATCAAAACAAAATTAAGGACAAAAAATAATTTTATCAATGCGTTAACCATCTGATGAATTATTCGATGACGATTTCGGATAGATTGGCTACTTTAATAAACAAAGAGTTGATATATTGCAATAAGGCAATGCGATTATTTCGCATCTTTTCATCTTCGCACATAATCAATACCTGGTCAAACAAATTATCAATTGCTGGGCGAAGTGAAAGTAATAAATTCAATGCTTTAAGATAATCTTGGGCTGCTATTGCTGTTAGTAAATTTTCTTCAATTGCTTTTGCCGATTGATAAACCTGTTGTTCGGCTGGCGTTGTCAGTAGGTCTCTTGAGAGAACAAAAGATTGGGTTAAATCTCTAATGATATTATTAACTCTTTTTTGGCCAATAACCAATAGTTCAAACTCTTTCTGTTTCCGAAATTCGGTTAATGCTCGCACCCGCAAATAAATATCAAAAATGTTTAAACTTTTTAATGCTAAAACTGCGTTGATGACGTCATACCGATAATTTTGGTCTAACAACAAAGTATTGATGCGTTCTCTGAAAAAATCAGATAGTGCTGATAATAAATTTGTTTCATTCTGTTTGTTAAAATATTCAAGGTTTAAGCCGATAATTTCTGATAAGTCAAAATTCAATTGTTTATTTAGACAAATTGAACCAATTGCCAGTGCTTGTCGTCTTAAACCAAACGGGTCTAATGAACCACTGGGAATTTCGCCAATAATAAACGCACCGACAATATTATCGATCTTGTCAGCAATACTTAAAATTGAGCCTTCAATCGTCTGGGGTAACTTGTCGTTAGGTCCTTTTGGTAAATAGTGTTCGGAAATGATCTGCGCCACTAGATCACTTTCGCCTGATAATTTTGCATAAATTCCACCCATAATCCCTTGCAATGAAGTATATTCTTTTTCTCTAACCATATTAGTCAGCAAATCACTTTTACTAAGATAGGCGGCTTTTAGCAAAGCATTTAAATTTACTGACGGCACTCTTTGAGCAATAACCAAAACCAATTTTTCCAACCGCGCAGTTTTTTCAAACAGCGTTCCTAAATTTTCAATCCATATCACTTTCTTTTCGTCTTCGACTCTTTTCTCAAGACCGACTTTAACATCTTCAGTAAAATAAAATTGAGCGTCGTCCAATCGTGATTCTACCGCTCGTTCATACCAATAACGAACTTCGTTACAATTACAATTAGGGGTGTTAACTACTGAAATAAAATATGGCAATAATTGCTGCGATTTTTGACTTTGAACCGCAAACGAACGAGTATGAGTTTTCAAGGTCGTAATCAATACCGGTGCTGGTAAATTCAAAAATTCCGGCTTAAACCGGCAAAGAATTGCCAAAGGCATTTCACAAATATTGGTTATCTCGTCAAGTAATTCTTCATCAATAATTGGCGCGCCCTTTATCTTTTTAGCTAATTGCACCATTTGTCGCTTGATTAATTCCTTTCGTTCATTAGGCAAAACTACTACCTGAGATTTTTTTAATAATAATTGATATTTCTTAATGTTTGTAATTTTTATTCGATTTTTACTGGCATTACGATGACCGTAGGTATATCCGCTACTTTTAATACCATCAATTTTTACATTAATTGGTCTATTACCGTAAACCAAACATAGCCAACGAATTGGGCGGGCAAATCTCAATTTATTTTCCTGCCAGCGCATTGTTTTCGGAAATTGAATGCTGGTAATAATGTTGTAGAGATTTTCTTTAAGCAGTTGTTTTATTGACTTTGCCTGAGTTTTTTTCTTGATAAAAACATATTCGCCTTTCGGTGTTTGTTTAACATACAAATCGTTAACTTTTAATTTATGAGATTTAACAAAGCCGAGAGCAACTTGAGTAGGTTTGTTTAGTTCATCAAATGCATACTTTTTAGGTGGGCCCTGAATTTCGACAATCTCTTCTTTTTGTTTTTCACTCACATCATTAACAATTAACGATAGCCTTCGCGGTGTATAAAAATTTATTGCCTTGGTATATGAAATCCTATTTTGTTTAAGAAACTCACAAAATGTTGTCTTTAGTAGTTCTGATGCGGTCGATAAAAATGATGGCGGTATCTCTTCAGTGCCAATTTCTAACAGTAAATCATACGCGTTTATCTTTTTCACATATTGATAATATCGGATAATTTCAATTTGTCAACGGATTGTAAACTAAACAATATCACCTTTTTTCATTTTGTACTTTTCAAATGGTAAATTACACGAATAACTTACCTACTAATACAAAGAAGAGCGATACTATTTTATTGTTATCACAACATAATAAGGATAGGCAAAAACCTACCTTTGTTAATCGTCATTAAATTATTATCTTATGAGAATTACCTTCGTAGTCGCGTCATAGTCTTGGGTTTTTAATCGGACAAAGTAGATACCATTCGATTGTCGTCGCCCCATTTCATCTTTACCATTCCAGTTCATTATATAATATCCTGGACTTACCTCATCTGAAACCAACGTATTTACCAATCTGCCAACTGAATTATAAACCTTTAAGTCTACCCTGGTCTTAACTGGAATCTGAAATCTTATTTCAGTCCGATTGTTGAATGGATTTGGCTTTGGTGAATACAGCATTGGCGGTATTGATAATCTTTCGGCTCCGGAACTCTGTGGTCCGCCACTAGTGCTTCCGCTGTCATTAACCACTTCATATTCATAAATCTTAAACTCAGCAAGGCAGGCAAATGGTCCACGAGTTTTGACAATTTCTAATGCTGATTCCAAATCTTCTTGATATGTGCTTGGTGAGATATAAATATTAATTGTCTCTGGATTGGATGGATAGACACGCATTGTTGTTTCAAGCGTGTCTTCTACTTCCAGTTTCTGGCGGATTGCGCCGTTTGTATCGTGATAAACAATCGCCTGAAATAAATAATATTTGCAAGGGTTCAAATACTTTAACTGGTATTCAAGCGTATTGCCATAATCAATTGTATAATCCCCATAATCAATATAACCAGTTCTTGCTTCGCAATATGGCGAGATATTTTCTTCGCCAATTTTGCCATCATAATACACAACTTCGTTAATTTCGCCACTAACACCTTCCGGGAATAGATACTTGTCAAATTTCACTTCATACAATTCACTTGGGGTTATCTCGTCGGTATAACAATAATAGAGCATAATTTCTGGTGCTTTCGGGTCTATTATTAATGCGTTGGTGTGAACAAAACTGACATTATTAGCATCAGGGGTTAAACCTAATATTTTCCCACAGATATTAGCATAAACTTTACAATCATTATCACTGCCTTCCTGCCATAAAGTAACTTCACCTGTTGCCATTTGGGCATAATCAGAATTAACATCAGGACTATTTGAAAGATTAACTGGATCTGACCATTTTTCGTATTGTGAAGGTTCCCAGACATAGCGCTCTTTTTTAATGATTTCACCAGGATTACCTTCTTTCCATACCACTGAGACAATATCGCCGTAACTCTCAACAAAGGGATGTGCTGATACTTCCTCAGTATTTGATAAATTATATTTTGGAGTCCATTCAATTTCCCGCCAATTTTCTGGCGTGACTTTCTCAGTATTGGTAATGTACCAGATTTCATCTTTCTGTTGCCAGGCAATATGAATTAAGTCTGCCGGCGTAACGCTAACACAAGGATGACTAACTGGTGCTTCAGCCGGACCGTCATCAATCAAATGAGTTATAATATCAACACCAGTTGTATCAAAAAGTGAAATATAGATGTAAGAATGTTCAATATTTTCAGGCGGTTGTTCGCCTGGTCTATCAGGCATTGAGCCATCATAAACCGGATAAGTGATATAAGCATAATCGATCACATCTTCTTTAATTGGCATTGTTGCCAGTTGCATTGACGATGGACCTGCCCAATGATTTTCATCACCGTCAAAGATTAAAATCTCTTTCCAAGACCCGTCATCTCTTTTTATCTTACATATCAAATCACCGTCTTTACAATAAGCAATCCATGGTTGTTCCTTATGATTTATCCCAATGCAAGGATAAAAACCGTCTCCAATTATTGTATCAATCCATGTTTCCCCTTCGTTCTTAGAATATGTATAAATTATCCGATGGTTTGTTTCGTTGACTAAATGCAGTCTTTTACTGTTAAATCCTCTAACTATATGTCTTCCTTGAGTAAAAGCAGTCGCATAGGGTAAAGTAGGTCTTCCTGGGACATAAACAAAATAATAATTAGGTTGCCAATTACTTCTATTTCCTGACCTATCCATTGCTTGCACTTTAAATCCCCAGTAAAATGGTCTTGGGTAATTTGCTGGCACAGATTCAACATAACAATTCCGAATTATTGGTGCCGGATGATTAATAATTTCTTCCGAAGGTTCAATCATCGGACATACCCAATATCCACCAAGATTTGGTTCTGAAGCCACTGGATATGTATCCCAGTTAAGATAAACTGCATCTAAATTAGGAATATAGTTCCCTATTAGACCTGTTACGCTCGTATAGAGTTGTCTATCATCTAATGACATCCCTTCTTCACAGTAAATATCAGTTTCTTCACCATCTTCCATAGTTGTAACGGTGAATTGAGTATTGAAGCCTATCAGGATTGAGTCGTATTCAACATATAACGGGCCTTGGATAGGGACTTCCTTTATTCTTTTACCCCAACCTGTTTCTGAAGTACATCTATACGCGTAATTGTTAAAATCAGGCGCTGGAAGAATATACAGTCTATACCAGTCTTCAGCCCACTCATACTCTTCCCATGATGCATATATCTTCCAACCATCATCCCATACCCAGTCAGAAATTATCAGTTCGTCTTGTGCATTTTGTTCTCTTTGAATAACAGATGGGTAATCCTCTGCGTCTGCTTCTATGCACATAATTGTCCGGTTTGTTCCCACCACAACATAAGTAAATTTACTTTGAGCAGTGTTTCGAGGACAAGCACCGGCTATCGCGTTGAAATTATATTTTCTTGAATACCAAATGAGTTCTTCACCCGGCGGCTCGTTGTTATTAGCAATAATACCTCCAGTCCCGACACACCATACAAAAGCATCAGTAAAAGGTGAAGATGGTGTATGAGGGAAAACACCTCTTAACCATTCCGCAGGTGGATTCATCTCTAAAGGCGTGTCTCTATGCCAAGTTCCGCCATTATTAGTTGTATACACGAGATAACCTTTAGATGACACTAAATAAACAGTCCCTGGATTGCTTATGTCACCATAGATGTCGCGAAATGAAATTGAATCTGTGACAAATGGTGAATAAGTTATCCAATTTTGTCCTCCATCAAGAGTTCGAGCAACTATCGTTGATTCGTCTGAACATACCCACACTTCAGTTTCATTTGGCGCCCAAATACCCCAATACCAGCCCATATAATTAGGACGAACAGGTTTATTTGGGGTTAAAAACCAGTGTATCCCACCATCAGTACTTCTCATCACATAACCATGCCCACACGAAACCCAAGCGTACATTTGGTCTACAACCTTAACATCAAGAAAAGGAACTGGAACTGCAAGAAATTCTGGTTCTTGAGGAAGATTTTCGTCACGCACCCGAGTCCAACTTCGTCCACGGTCTGTTGAACGCCAAATTGCACCCTTCCATTTTGGACCGGTTGTTGTAGTTTCTCTCTTATATCCTACTGCAATAACAAGCACATCTCTCGTTCCTGTTCCATATCTGAAACCTGAAACACCGCTAAGATTATATTCATCGCCATCGGGAAGTTGTATCTGTGTTTCTATGCTATGACCATCGTTATCAAGAATATATACCCATCCACAGTCGCCAACTGCAAAATAACGGTTATATGCATTGTTTGCCCCTCTGCCTGGAACATAACAGACCGCATTGAAACTTATTTCACCGGGTGTTGGTTCAGTAACGAGGTCAAAATCTAATTTGTAACTTTCTCCTGCGGAAACAAATGCCAATAGATATAAGAAAACAATTAATACAATTTTTCTTAATAACATTTTTGCCTCCTTTTTAGGAACTTTAAATTTTTGAAGAACTCAAGCCAAAGTTCCATTAAAACCGAGTTCTTCATACGCCTTTTAAAAATTACTGATTAAACGCTAAATCGTAGTCTCTTTGTTTTGGCGAATAAAGAACAAAAGACTCTTTTAGGTTTAGCGATTGATACGGATGCATAATCTGGACCTTGGACTTACTCTGCCCAAATCCAGATACAACAAAGAATTTACCACACAGGGCACAGAGTTCACTAAATTTAATTTCTGTGTGTTCTGTATTATCAATAGTTACAATCATAATTATTTTACAACTAAAATCTTTGCTATTGTTTTATCCTCTTGTTCAGTAGTAAGTTCCACAAAATAAATCCCTGTAGCTATACCTTTCAGCGATACTTTTATCTCCGGTCCATTGTCATTGCGAGTCGAAGGCGAAGCAATCTCTTTTACTATCTTACCTGAAATATCATATATCTTCATTTCTTTCACAACAAACGGACACGAAATACTGAGCAAAGACCTCACCGGATTCGGACTTACCTGTAGCGTTAAGCGTTTAGCATTTGGCGTCAAGCGTTCTTCAATCCCCACACTGGTATATTTACATACCCAGACTCTCATATGTGCCGATTCTCCCATAGTAGGATAATTTGAAACCATAATTTCGTCTTTACCGTCACCATCAACATCACCTGCTCCGGCAACTACATAACCAACTACATCATTTTCATTCATGCCTCTTAAGAAACCGTCAGGAATAGTATCTAACAGATTCCATCCAAGCCAGAAATAGGCAGAACCTCGGTATCCATATTCCCAAGGAGCACCGGCAAATAAATCACTGGCATCAATTCTACTTGTAAACCCGGCATTACATATCGACATCCCCAGCCCACAAGTATCAAACCTACCAACAATACTGACATCAGGAATACTATCCATATTAGGCCTTCCAAAAAGAACATAAATCTTTCCTCTTTCATAACCAAAACCGCCGAATGGTGTTGATGCCATTGCGTGATCGTAATCGGTCCGGTTTGTAAGAAAGTCAAGTCCAAAAAAGCCAAGTTGGTGCCATGTTCCTTCTCCTGACATCGCTACATCATAACTTGTATCCATCGGATTGCCCCCAAAATAGATATATATTCTACCTTGAATAATATTACCAAAATTTCCTGCGCCAACAATCACATCTGAAATTCCATCACCATTAACATCGCCACCACCAGCAACTGTAGAACCAAATCCCTCAAGGTCATTGCAATGTCCACCATTTAAAATTACATCAGGAATTGTATTAAAATTAGGTCCACCAAAGTAGATATAAACACGACCTGGACCTATATGACCACCATTCACTCGAGCTAAATATGCACCAACAATCAAATCGCTATAACCATCGCCATTCACATCACCTGACCCGACAGCTTGTCCAAATGAACCACCTTCTCCTACTATATGATAGTCGCAAATTGTATCCATCGGATTCCCACCTAAATAGATATAAACCGAACCATATGCTGCAGGAACTCCTAGCTGAGAACCGAGACCAAGGTCATCAAAACCATCGCCATTTATATCACCTATTCCCTTTGTTCTGATAAATCCCCAACTTGTATCACTTTGAATTATAATATCAGGTATCGTATCAAACTGTAATCCGCCATAGAAGATTTCTGCTCGGTCAATACCTGGGTAAGGTAGTAAAGCACTTTGTATAACGATATCACTAAACCCGTCTCCATTAAAATCACCTGACCCAAGGTCAAAGCCATAATAATAGTAAAGAGAATCCACAACACCTCTTTCCCAAATCACCTGCAAATTATATGTCTGCTGAGCATAAATGGTTGAACAAAATAAAAGGAGCATCAGCAAGAAGTAAATAATGTTGGCTGCTTTGCTTAGTTGATAATGAATTGACCACATACTTTATCCCTTTTAGTAATTTACAACCAAATATGAATTGCGTCAAGTAAAAGATTTTTTACCGTAGATATTACAACCATTTGATATATATATATATATCATTCATAATTCTTAATAAATATTTTTTATGGAATTTTTTATAAGGGTAGTAAATTTTCTTAATTTAAAGATATTTCAATTTGCTTTGAGGGGTCGCCCTACAATCCATTTGCGGGCGAGTATCTATCCATGTTTCGTCTTTACTTCTTGTATAAGAAATCAGTCCTGATTGGTCACCACAAACCCAGGCAATATCTGGATTATAGTAATCGATATCAAGTCCCCAAAACCAACCAGTATGTGATTCTCTTACAGGTTTTGTTACTATCCACCATGAAGCACCTCCAGTAATGCTTTTTATCACATATCCATGCCCACACGAAACCCAAACCACCCCATTTGCACCAGCAGCAACATTAAGATATGGTATTGGTAACTCATTAATAATATTAGGTGATGTCAGAAGAGTCCAAGTCTCACCCCAATTTTCAGTTTTCCAAATTGCGCCTTTCCATTTATCAGGCTCATTCCGTTTATAACCAACAATGTAACCATATCTGCCACCATCAAAAGGTCCAAATGAAATTCCGGTCAAATTGTATGAAGAATCAAGTGTAAATCGCCTATCAATCAAACCATTACCGCTACGGAGTTTTAATACCTGTCCATTATCACCGACTACCCAAGGTGTATATTCCAAATTAGGTTGGAGGCTAATTCGATTAAGTGTTACATCTCCTAACTGGTAGTTTACTACTTGAATGTCTAATCCAGACATAGAAATTGCCAAACAAAATATAAAAATTAGTCCGACATTCTTCATTTTATCCTCCATTCTC
>JBDRUR010000016.1:0-22949 GCA_039801485.1 Caldifarciminota bacterium | reverse complement strand
CTCAAAGATTTGTTTAAAGTGGTAAAATCTCAATAGATTTAAAAGCGATTATATTTCGATTTTTTTATCAGCTGTGTTTTTCCGACGAAGATACTGCAAACACAAATAAATACCTAAATGCAATATGATAATACGACATTGATTTGACATTTGAAATTAGGAATTTTGAGATGTTGCGGTATGGATATAATCCATGACATTTAAGGAATTAGAATTAGGATAAAATGTGTTGTATTATAAATATTGGGGGATTAAATGTTCAAAATAATTGATAATAAGACATTGATTAAAAAAGCACACCATTTATTTTTAAGAAAACTTAACGAGCAAGTCGATAGAAAAATACACGCCATTGTTGGATTTTTAGGAGGAAGTGTTAAAAAATCAGTATCGTGGATTAGAAAATTTGATATCTGGTATACTTCTTCAAAAGGAAGAAGATACGGACATATGTTCGGTATTGGAGAACCTAAGAAAACTAACAATTCAATAACATGTGAGATTAATTTTCTCGTAAAAGGCATTGATAGAAGAATTGGAGGCGCATTTGCAGAAGATGATATAGGGAATGTTTACTTAGTTCATCGTGGTAAAATTGGCGGAGGGAAAAAAGGCATAGGGAAAAAATTATTTTTTGAGAAATATCCTAAGAAAAATTTAGTTACAGTGACAGATGGAGATAAGAAAAGTAAAGTTGCCTTAATTGGAAAGTTAAATTCACCTAATTTAGTTAACCAAATTGCACAATTTATTCATAAGGTTGAAAGTATTAAAAAATCAAAATATAAAATTCCACTTGTTAGACGAACTGCCATTTTGTCAGAATCAAATAACCATTCGTTCAATAAAGAATTTTCAGGAATAAAAATATATGAAAAAGAAAAAAGAAAAATAGAATCAAATGGCCTACATGGAAAAATCGTTAACACTTTAGAATCAATACTAAGAGAATACGGCTACAAAACTGCCAATACTACACGTATCGATCTTTATCTTTATAATGAAGTAGGGAAAATTAAAACTATATTTGAAGTAAAAACAAATATTAATGGTTTAAATTTATATGCTGCGATAGGTCAGTTGTATTTGAATAGTATTAACTTTAAGGATAAGATAGCCCTTATTTTGGTATGCCCTGAATTCAATGACGATGAACTTGTTAGTAGACTAAACAGATTAAACATTAAAGTGTTAAGTTATCGATCACAAAAGAATAAAGTTATTTTCCCTAACTTGACAGATTTAATTCCTAATCTTTAGTACAATATACAACCGCATCTATTTATAACAATTTTAGTCTAATAATTGTATGAGACTTGATAAGTTTACAAGAAAAACTGCTGAGGCGTTGGAACTGGCTCAGAATACCGCCAGTGAGTATGGGCATCAGGAGATTGGGAACCTACATCTGTTGTATGCCCTTTTGACTCAAGACGATTCGTTAGTCCAACAGATTTTGTCTAAAATTAATATCCCAATTCCTGATTTTCAAGCCCGCATTAAACAAGAACTTGCTAAACTGCCAAGTGTGGAAGGCTCGGGTCAGTTTTATTTGTCGCGGGAATTAAATACAGTTCTATTAGATGCCGAGAAAGAAGCGAAAAAGATGGGTGATGAGTTTGTGGCAGCCGAACATATTCTTTTGGCAATGTGTAATCTTAAATCAGGTGAGATCGCTAAATTATTCAAAGAGTATAATATTAGTCGAGATAGTATCTTAAGTGTGCTTAAGTCAATCCGGGGAAATCAGAGAATTACTGACCCCGAAGCAGAAACAACCTATCAAGCTTTGCAAAAGTTTTCAAGAGATGTTACTGAGTTAGCAAGACAAGGTAAGTTAGATCCGGTGATTGGTCGAGATGATGAAATTCGTCGAGTGATTCAAGTTTTATCTCGAAGGACTAAGAATAATCCAGTCCTAATTGGCGAAGCTGGTGTCGGTAAGACGGCAATTGTTGAAGGTTTGGCACAAAGAATTGTTAGAGGCGATGTGCCCGAAAGCCTACAAGATCGGAAGGTTGTTGCGCTTGATATGGGTGCTCTGATTGCTGGCACAAAGTATCGCGGAGAATTTGAAAACCGATTAAAAGCAGTTCTAAGAGATGTGGCAAGTTCTGAAGGGAAGATTATTCTCTTTATTGACGAGTTACATACCGTAGTCGGTGCTGGTGCCGCGGAAGGTGCAATTGATGCCGGTAATTTGCTTAAACCAATGCTTGCTCGGGGTGAACTGCGCTGTATTGGTGCTACAACTTTGAATGAATACCGAAAATATATTGAGAAAGATAAAGCATTAGAAAGACGATTCCAACCAGTCTTTGTATCACAACCATCAGTCGAGGATACCATTTCAATTTTGAGAGGTCTGAAAGAACGATATGAAATCCATCACGGTGTTAAGATATCGGATTCAGCATTAGTTGCTGCTGCGGTCTTATCGAACCGTTATATTACTGATAGGTTTTTACCAGATAAGGCAATTGATTTAGTTGATGAAGCAGCAGCAAAGCTGAAGATGGAAATTACTTCTAAGCCATTGGCGTTAGATGAAGTTGATCGAAAGATAATGCAACTGGAGATGGAAAAACTTTCTTTGAAAAATGACCCAGACGCTAAAGAACAGATTAAAGATATTGATAAAGAGATTAGCGAACTGAAAGAAAAGAAAAAAGGCTTAGAATTGCAATGGCAAAGAGAACGTGATTTACTTGCTTCAATCAAAAACTTAAAAGCCGAGATTGAAAAGACAATGTATGAGATTGAAAAGGCAAAGCGCGTTTATGACTTAAATTTAGCGGCTCAACTAGAATATTCGAAATTAGCCAGCCTAAAGAAAGAACTACAGACAAAAGAGAATGAGTTGGCAAAAATCCAGAAAACCGGCAAGACACTTTTAAGAGAACAAGTCACCGAACAAGATATCGCTGAAATTGTTTCCAAATGGACCGGCATACCAGTAGAAAATATTTTGGAATCAGAACGGGAAAAGTTAAAGAACTTAGAAACTTATTTACACAAAAGGATTGTTGGTCAAGATGAAGCAGTAGTTGCAGTTGCTAATGCGATTCGGCGAGCACGCGTTGGACTGGGGGATAGAAATCGACCGATCGGTAGTTTTATCTTCTTAGGTCCAACCGGTGTTGGTAAGACCGAGTTGGCAAAGACGCTTGCTGAGTTCTTGTTTGATTCTGAAGACGCAATGGTCAGATTGGATATGAGTGAATATATGGAAAAGCATACGGTCTCTCGATTGATTGGTGCACCACCGGGTTATGTTGGTTATGAAGAAGGTGGGCAGTTAACCGAAGCAGTGAGAAGAAGACCATATCGGGTAATCTTACTCGATGAAATTGAAAAGGCACATCCAGATGTCTTTAACATCTTGTTGCAGATATTAGACGACGGGCGATTAACCGATGGTCAAGGTCGGACCGTTGATTTTAAGAATACGATTATCATTATGACTTCAAATGTTGGCACTGAATTGTTGAGCAAAAGAAAACCTGATAAAGAAATGTTATTTGATGTCTTGAAAAGAACTTTTCGCCCAGAGTTTCTTAATCGCATTGATGAGATTATTGTTTTTAATTCCCTAACCAAAGATGATATGAAAAAGATTGTTGAACTACAATTGAACTTACTTGCTAAAAGATTAAAAGAAAACGATATCGAAATCAGTATCAGCGACGAAGTAAAAGAAAAGTTAGTTGATGAAGGATTTGACCCAGAATATGGTGCCAGACCGTTGAAAAGAACCATTCAACGACTAATTGAAAATCCGTTAGCAAAATTTTTATTAGACTCAAAACCTTCAAAGATAAATGTAGAGTTGAAACAAGACGAAATTGTCTTTACGCCAGCAAATAATTAATTAATAATCTCTGATAATTTAATTAGCATTGACATATTTATAAAATCAAATTACAATTTTACTAAATTCAAAAAAGGTGGTGAGCGAAAATGAAAAAGATATTAATGTTTATTCTAATGATTGCGTCGATTGTCTTTGGCCAATATGGATTTAGAAGCATTGACCCCTGGCGTCTTTGGGGAATAGGATTTCTGAGTTTTGTCTATTTAGTTTTAGCCTTTTTCTTATTCTCAATTATTTTCTGGTCGTGTTATGTTTGGATAGCAAAGGCAAAAAATAAAAAGGAAGAGTCAAAGTCCGAGCCCAAAGATAATTAATTGCTTAATCGCAATCAACTCAAGATAAAAATCTCCAAGATAATTATTAACCTGGATGTTAGTTTCAGAATTTGATTATAACCTACCAAAAGAACTGATTGCCCAACAGCCGTCAGAAAAGCGCGACGAGTCTCGATTATTGGTTCTTAACCGTAAAACCGGAGAGATTAAAGAAACGATTTTTAAACATATGATCGATTATTTATTGCCCGATGATTTATTAGTGCTTAATGAAACTAGAGTTATTCCTGCTCGGATTTATGGAGAACTTGATAAAACCGGTGGCAAGATAGAACTGTTGTTATTACGAGAAATTGGGAATAATGTTTGGGAGGCGTTATCAAGACCGGCAAGAAAATTAAAACCCGGCACTGTAGTTAAATTTTCTGATGCTTCGGCAAAAATTTTAGAACGAAAAGAATCGGGCATAAGAGTCATTGAATTTTATGGTTTAGATGTTAAAGAACTATTGAGCAAACATGGTGAAATTGCACTACCACCTTATATTCGGCAAAAACCAACCGACATTAATCGCTATCAAACGGTCTTTGCACAAAAAAACGGTGCGGTCGCAGCTCCAACCGCCGGTCTACATTTTACTAATGAATTATTAGCAGACATTAAAAATAAAGGTATTGAAATTCAAAGAATAATCCTTCATAGCGGTTTGGGCACTTTCCGGCCAGTAAAAGCAGAGTTAGTTGAAAATCATAAAATGTACAGTGAAGAGTTTGAAATTTCCCCCCAAACTGCTGAGGCAATTAATAAAGCAAAAATTGCAAAACGAAGAGTAATCGCCGTCGGAACAACTGTTGTCCGGGCATTAGAAACACAGGCAACATTTCAAACTAACGGCGTTTGGCAAATTACACCTAAGACCGGTCTTACTGATTTGTATATCTATCCGGGATACGAGTTTAAAATCATTGATGCCATAATCACCAATTTTCATCTACCGAAATCAACGCTGTTAATGTTAGTATGTGCCTTTGCTGATAAAAAATATATCTTTAATGCCTATCAATATGCGATTGAAAAAAGATTCCGCTTTTATAGTTTTGGTGATGCAATGTTTATTTATTAAATAATATGCGACCATTGAAACTAAAAGAGATTATTAAAGCCACTAATGGCCGATTAGTTCAAGGTAATAAGGATAGCATTGTCAGTAATATTTCCATTGATACTCGAACAATTAAGCCGAACGATTTGTTTATGGCAATTAAAGGTAAATACCTTGATGGCCATAGTTTTATTCGTGAGGCGTTACAAAAGGGGGCA
The DNA here is from genome assembly GCA_039801485.1 of Caldifarciminota bacterium. Lineage (GTDB taxonomy): Bacteria > Hydrothermota > Tepidihabitantia > Tepidihabitantales > CAIPLT01 > JBDRUR01. The sequence continues at coordinate 17,480 of JBDRUR010000016.1, read as the reverse complement.
AGCACAATTATCGTCGAAGATATTCGGTTTGAATATGAAACCTGGAAAACGGTTAATATCGTTCAAGTTGTGAACACGACTAAGGCTTTAGAAGATATTGCTCAGTATTATCGAAAACAATTTAAGCCAATCGTAATCGCAGTTACCGGTAGTAATGGCAAAACAACTACCAAAGAGATGATTGCCCATATCTTAAAAGAAAAATACAAAGTCATCTCGGCACCAGCCAGCTATAATAATAATATCGGAGTGCCGTTAACGATTTTGAATTTAACTGACGATGTTGAGATGCTAATATTAGAAATGGAGATGAATGAACTTGGTGGCACTAAGCGGTTGTGCGAGATTGCCCAACCTGATATCGGCGTTATCACCAATATTGGCGATACTCATTTAGAATTTTTGTTTAGCCGGGATAATGTTGCCCGAGAAAAATCCGAACTTTTAGAATTCGTCAGTAAACAAGGAACGGCAATCCTTAATGCTGACGATGCCAAAGTTATGGAAATCTGGACCTGGTTTAATGTTAAAAAGTGTCTAACATTTGGTATTAAACAATCAGCTGATGTTTATGCGAAAAATATTATCAATCATGGTGAACATGGAACTGAGTTTGTGGTAAATAACGAATACCCTTGTCGACTCAATGTCCCGGGGATTTTCAATGTTTATAATGCCCTAGCAGCAATTAGTGTCGCCAAAGTACTAAATTGTAATCTAAAAGATATCACCGAATCATTAGCGGCGTTTAAATTACCATCAATGCGAATGGAAAAAATTAAAATTAACGAATTGATCGTCTATAATGATGCATTTAATGCTAACCCGCAATCGGTTTTGGAAGCAGTTAATACTTTTGTTAAATTTCAGACAAAAGGGAAACGAATTGTGATTTTAGGTGATATGTTGGAGTTAGGGCAAAAAAGTGCCGAATTACATCGCTATGTTGGCAAACATTTACCAGCCAATATTGATATTTTAATCACCGTTGGCGAACAGGCAAAACAAATTGCTGATGGCGCTCGAGAAGCAAAAATATCAATTAAAAAAATAATCGTTTGTGATAATACTGAGTCTGCTTTCAAGAAGTTGATTGACATTTGTGGGGAAAATGATACAATACTTATCAAAGGCTCGCGTTTAATGAAGTTAGAAGAAATTGTTAATAAATTAAGCAAGCATTATCATTAATTTTATGAAAGCAAAGGTATTAAAAATTACCGATACTACATTGCGTGATGCTCATCAGTCATTATGGGCAACGCGGATGAAGATCGATGAGATCCTACCAATATTAAAAGAGTTTGATAAAGTCGGCTATTGGTCATTGGAAATGTGGGGTGGTGCGACTTTTGATGTTGCAATGCGTTATCTTTATGAAGACCCCTGGGAACGGTTAAGGGTTATTCGTAAAGAAGTAAAAAAGACCCAATTACAGATGCTTTTGCGTGGGCAAAATATTGTCGGTTATCGTAATTACCCAGATGATTTACTCGAAGCATTTATCGAGAAATCGGCGGAAAACGGCATCGATATTTTTAGAATTTTTGATGCGCTAAATGATATCCGGAACCTGGAGCTAGCAATTAAATTGGTCAAAAAATATCAGAAACATGCTCAAGGTACTCTTTGTTATACAATTAGTCCGGTTCATACGATTGATTATTTCTTAAAATGTGCCCAGCAACAGAAAGATTTGGGTATTGATAGTATTTGCATCAAAGATATGGCTGGTATTATTGCACCTAATGCCGCCTATGAATTAGTCAAACGCTTAAAAGATGAGATAAAATTGCCGGTGCAACTTCATAGTCATGCATCAAGTGGCATGGCGGTCGCTAGTTACTTAAAGGCAATTGAAGCTGGGGTTGATATAATTGATACTGCCCAGGCACCGATTGCCTTTGGCACCTCACAGCCAGCAATTGAGACGATAATTGCGATGTTAAAAAATACGCCTTATGAACTAAAGTTAAATGAAAAAGCAATTGAGACCATCTCAGACCATTTTGAAAAAGTTAGAGAGCAAAAAAATATCAAATATGACAAATTGGTCGATGAATCAGTATTATTACATCAAATACCCGGCGGAATGGTATCGAATTTAATCAGTCAACTTAACCAACAAAATGCGATTGATCGGCTAAAAGAAGTGTTAACCGAAGTGCCGAAGGTTAGAGCCGATTTTGGTTATCCACCATTAGTGACCCCAACTAGTCAAATTGTCGGCGTTCAGGCAGTGTTTAATGTTTTAACCAATGAACGATATAAAATTGTCCCGAATGAAGTAAAAGATTATGTGCGGGGATTATATGGTAAACCACCGGTGCCAATTAAAGACACAATCCGAAAAAAGATTTTAGGTTCTGAACGACCAATTACTGAACGACCGGCTGACCTTTTAGAGCCGATAATGGATAAGGTTAAAAATGAGCTGGATAAAAAGTTTGTCAAAAGAGAAGAGGATTACATCTCTTATGCTCTTTTTCCGGAAGTTGCTTTGAAATTTTTTGAATATCGTGAAAACCCGACACAGGTCAAATTTAATAACAATGTTGGGGAGGAAGTAATGAGAGAAGAAGATAAACATGGTTTAAGTGTTGTAAAAGAGTTAATTGAATTGTTAGCGAAGAACAATATCGGCGAATTGGAATGGGAGTTCGGTGGTAATAAAGTAAAGATCAGACGGCAAACAAGCCAGCAAGCACCGATAGTTACTGAAATGAAACCAACGCCGGTAACAATCCAAACACCTGTCCGTGATGTGACAACGCTCAACCCGGATGTCGTTATTGCACCCAAAGAAAAAGAAACAACTACACCAATTAGGACCGAAGAAATAAAATCGCCAATGGTTGGTACTTTTTATTCTCGACCCAGACCCGATGCCCCACCATTTGTTGAGAAGAACGACATTGTTGAGGCTGGTGCCACCTTATGTATTATTGAAGCAATGAAATTAATGAATGAAATTGAAACTGAAAAGAAGTGTCGTATCATTGATATTTTAGTTACTGATGGCAGCCCGGTTGAATATGGTCAGCCACTTTTTATTATTGAACCGTTGCCCGCGTAAAGAGATATAAAAAGAATTTGTTGTTGGGTCTAACCAATGTCCGTTAATCCAGTAAAAATTATTGATACGACTTTTCGTGATGCTCACCAATCGCTAATGGCAACTCGGATGAAAACCGAGGATATGTTACCCATTTGTGAAAAAATGGATAAGTTGGGATTCTATGCAATGGAAGTTTGGGGCGGAGCAACTTTTGATGTGTGTATTCGCTATTTGAATGAAGATCCGTGGCAAAGACTCAGATTGCTTCGCGAGCATTTACCTAATACTAAATTATTAATGCTTTTACGGGGACAAAATATCGTCGGCTATCGCAATTATCCGGACGATGTCCTGGAAGCGTTCATCAAACTTGCTAAGAAAAATGGCATTGATATCTTTCGGATTTTTGATGCTTTAAATGATATTCGTAATATGGAAAAGGCGATCAAATTTGCTAAAGATAATGGCGCATTGGTGCAAGGAGCAATCTGTTATACAACCAGTCCAGTTCACACTATTGAGAAATTTGTTGAGTTTGCTTTAGAATTAGAAAGACTTGGTTGTGATTCAATCTGTATTAAAGATATGGCAGGTTTAATCTCACCAAAAGCGGCATATGATTTAGTTAAAGCGTTAAAGCAAGTAATAACCGTGCCAATCGATTTACATACCCATTGCACTAGTGGCATGGGGCCGATAAGTTATTTTTCGGCAGTTCAAGCCGGCGTAGATATTATCGACACCGCAATTTCGGTATTTGGCGGCGGAAGTTCACAACCAGCCACCGAAAATATTGTCGCCAGTCTTAAAGATGGTCCGCGACCGACAAATCTTGATTTAGAAAAATTGATTGAAGTCGGCTATTATTTTTTAGAACTAAAACGAAAATATCAACCATATATCAGCCCTATTGCCGAAATGACTGACTCGACCGTCGCAATCCATCAAATACCCGGTGGCATGCTTTCTAACTTACACTCGCAATTAAAAGAACAGAATGCGTTGCATAAATACAACGAAGTCTTAAAAGAAACACCACAAGTAAGAGAAGATCTGGGTTATCCGCCATTAGTTACTCCAACCAGTCAGATTGTTGGCATTCAGGCAGTCTTGAATGTTTTGGCTGGCGAACGATACAAAAATATCAGCAAAGAGGTCAAAGATTATTGTTTAGGCTATTATGGGCGACCGCCGGCACCAATTAAAGACGAATTGCTTAAAAAGATTATCGGCAACGAAAAGCCAATAACTGTTCGACCAGCAGATTTGTTAAAACCCGAACTGCCGATGCGCAAAAAAGAAGCCGAAAAACTGGGTATTTTAAGAAAAGGTTCAGAACAAGAAGATTTAATCACTTATGTTCTTTTCCCGCAAATCGCAGTTAAATTCTTAAAAGGCGAAACAACAGCCGAGAGGGTCGAAGCTGAGGATGTTGTAAGTGGAACTTTAACTGAACAAGAACAAAAAGTTGCGGCAATTGCAGTTGCACTGCAAGATTATTTATCTAAAAGAACCAAAGCCATTGCCCAAGTAACGACGACCGCCCAAAAACAATCAATGTGGAAAATTATTGCCCGTCAAGATAGTTTAAGATGAAGTTATTAGTTGGTAATAAACCTTTTGATGTCGAGATTAAGCATATCCATAATAGATATTTTGCCAAAATTGATAATAAAGAAATTGAAATTGTCCCGGAGTTCGATAAGTTAAATCAATTAAGGGCAATTAATATTGATGACAAACGCTATGAGTTGCGAATAACTAAGACTGAAAATAATTATACCGTAAGTTTTTTATCTAAAACATTATCGGTCACTCACCAAGACCAAAATATTGAAACTATCACAAAAAGTTCAGCTCAAGAAGTCATTATTAATTCACCGATGTCGGGATTGGTAATTTTTATCAATGTCAATCCTAACCAAATTGTTAATGTCGGACAGTCATTGGTTGTTTTAGAAGCAATGAAGATGCAAAATGATATTCAAAGTCCGATTAAAGCAAAGGTATTAGATGTTTATGTAAAAGTTGGGCAAACTGTTGAAAAAGACGACAAACTCATCAAATTAGCTGCGGTTGAAGATTAGTAAACTCATTTTTTATTCTACACCAAAATTTATCTTTTGTTTTTTTCTGATAAACTTAATTATTCATTAGCCCCAATATTAGTTGCTGGCAAATTATAAATCAGAGGCGTCACTAGTTTGAGTATAAAGGTTACGATTAGCAATGCTTATTAGGTGATAAGTTAATTGGATTAGATATTTTTCTATTAATTGTTATTTTAAATATAAAATTTTGCCTGTGGTCTTACGCTGGTCTGTGGTGATATAATAGAAATAGGTACCATAAGGTAGTTTTTGATTATAGTCATTAGTAAAATCCCAGGATAAATTGTAATTCCCTTTATTTAATTTTTCATCAAGTAGGCATTTTACTTTCCTGCCTAAAATATTATAGAGCTCAATTTTTGTTCTGGTAGTTTGTTTGATATTCAGTAAGAAATTTATCTTTTTGCGGGTTGGATTAGGATAGGAGAGCGAATATTCCTGACTAAATTGCCAATTAAAAATATCGTCTTCGCAAATATTACTTGCTGGTCTGACAATAAATGAATAGACATGAACCGGTGCTGATTTTGGCGAGTTTCGTTTTACCTCTTGACTGTTTTTGACCGATAAATAATAATAGACCGTATCGCCAATAGATTGTGCCGGAATATAACCGTGGTAAATACCTTGACTATCAACAACTGCAATTAATGGCACTGCTTGATATAAAGAGTCGCTATTGACTTTGTAATAAATTAATGTTGATTCAGCTATCAAATTACTTGATGTAATGATTTGGGCACGGATGCGGTAAGGATTGATGGTATCACTGATATTGGTCAAGTAATAATGTCTGATATGAACGAATTTGGAACTGGGTACCTGCATAGTGATACAGTGAATCGCACCACCGGAGCCGGACATTGCCGCGCAATTAATGCCAACGACATCATAGCCTGGTAGCGCATTTTGATAAACCGACAGTGCCGAATCATCTTCGGGTAATGACCACGTCGGCACCAGGATTTTATTATTGACAAAGAGCGAATTTAAGTAAGTTGGTGGCGCACTCGAAGTTGACCAGGGCATTGGGATTCTGACAATTCGATAGTTAATGCCTTCGCGGTTTTTACATCGTGATAATGAGTCGGCATTGGCATTGAGTAAGGCATAATTTGAATGACCCGGCGCATAAGAACCGACCATAATTAGGGTATCGTTTAATATCTTTGTCCATAAATCGATATGGCCAGTATATTCAATGTTTATTCTCGGTACCACTACAAACTGGTCTAAGCCACAATATAACTTCATCAGCGAATCAACCTGCCGTTGGGTATATTGTGAGTTCTCTTGATAAATCAGAGTTGAGGCAAAACCAGTACCTAAACCATCAGTCATATAATTTCCACCGGCATGAGTTATTGGAGAACTATAAAATGGAATATGCCAGGCATAACTGATACAACGAGGTATAGTATCATCTAATGGTCTTGGTCGATTGTAGATGAAATCAACAATACCTTGGCCATTATCATGGCGTCGGACAAACCAGGGTCCATAGTCACGGATCCAAATAGAATTATAAGGCCAAACATAAAAGTTGATACTGTCCAAAGGAACATTATTGGAAATAAGGTAATTCTTTATTGATGTTGTATCAGCGGCACTGGCAATAATATATACTTTGCATACTTCACCGACTTCGCGGACAATATCACGAAAGATTGGCCGATAACTTGACTGACTATAAATCCAAGTGATGAAAACACCCCGTACTGGTTCAAATTCAGCCGGTGTTTCAACCCATCCTGGTGGCGGTAATGTTGGATAAAAATGTCTACCAATTTCATCGACTTTTAAACTTTCTTCAGGTGTAAGCCATTGGGGCAGTAATACATTATTACTAGTGGTTATCAATAATGTTAAAGTTAAAATCGCAACCATTTATGCAGGGGATATTATATCGGTGATATTTACAATGTCAACAATAACCTGGATAACTACTTTTATGATTTAATTCATTGATTTAAGGTGTAATAACGATCTTTTTGGTATCAGTTTGGTTAGCGAGCTCTAATTTCACAAAATAAATACCTGCTTGGACTTTCCGGTTCATTTCGTCTTGGCATTGCCACTCATAATGATATTGGCCCAACACTACTTGATTGTTAACGATGGTCTTAATTAAATTACCGATGGCATTAAAGATTTTAATTGAAACTTCAGTTGGGTTCGAAGTGGTTAATTTGATGCTAATTACATTTTTTGGCGATGGATTTGGGCTTAATGAATAACTTATTGCGGAAATTGAATTTATCTCTTCTTCATTAATTGCTGTTGCCGAAATCCGCACTGACTTGATTTTTACGTCGTTGGAGGGATTTTGGTCGCCAGCTAGGTTAGTTCTTATTTTTACAGTACAGAGTTCCGCTACCGTTGGTTGCCAAGGGTCAAAGTTAACACGGATAGTATCATTGGCAACTAAATACTGGATAGTTTTTGTGCTGGTATATCGGACCGAATTATTGCTGCCAATAATTGAGCAAGTAGCGGTAAAGTTTACTTGGGCTGATGTGCCATAATTTTTTATCCGAGCAGTTGGAATAATGGTCGTATTGATTAAATGCAAAGAATCCGGGCTTAAGATTGCATCAACACCAACATCTTGAGTAATTACAACGCTGACAGAGCCGTAAATTGTATCGTTATTATGCCATTCATCATTGGTTAAGTCGGTAAAAGCGACTGTTGAGTAATTGCCAACTTCGGCAACCCATGTTGGAAACAACACGGTCATAGTGTCATTAGCCGATAAGATAACATTATTTATGGTTTCATCATAAACCGTGCCAATTTTCAAATGGACCGCAAAGGTATCGGTATGCGTCCCAAAATTTCTTATTCTAACTTTTGGCACAACATTGGTGGTAGCTGGAACTAATCCCTGTGGTTCAATTATTGACATCACACCGACATCATGTTCAATATTACTCTGATAAATCGTGACATTTTTCTCATAAGGGATGTAATTCTGTTTTGTCACGGTCACCGACATTGTGCCGGTCGTTTGGGGATAAATTGTAAAACTAATCTGGCCCTGATTGTTGGTATAGCCGGTTTCGTATATTAAAGTATCTTTCATAATACAGACGACCGCATTTGTCACTGGTATTCCCAGTCGTTGCACGGTCACGGTGAATTGCTGGGGACGAGTTGGAATTAATGTATCGTGATAAACCGTTAATTGTCTGGGAACATCAGTCCAGAGGTTAAGTTCTGGGTCGCCCAAAAGGTTCCATTCTTTATACCGGGCATCAACATAGTTTGGTGGGCGAATCGAATCCAGAATAAACTTGGCGCGTTTTGCTGCATCGCCTAATTTATAAAGATTGTTTTGATATAGGGCAGTAAAAAATCCCATTGTTACCACGCCGCGATGCCAAGCAAGGGCATAACCAGAAGTTGATACTGAAGCCCCAAAAAATCCGACTGCACCTTTTGGTGATTGGACAGTGCCGGCATTTAAGAACAAATCACCTAGATAACCGGTTTGGACCAGCGAAATCGTGCCGCAGGTGCCGGAAATTACTACGGGTAACATAAATCCGTTACTGGTTTGGCTCGGATTTATTTGAAATGGGTTATACCAATTAACTGTTGCCTCACCGCGATAGACAACAAAAGACCGGCCATTGGTAATGGCATTGATAACATCCTGAGCACGATTGCCACGGAAGCGAGAGAAAGAGTCAATTTTTGAATAACTAATGTTACGCCAAAACGACTGAATATACCGAACATTATTCCAATAAACCGTGTCTGGATGGGTGGTACCATCTTCGCGGACTATTGTGGTGCCTTTTTTATACCAGCTGGTATCAGTTAAATAAGGTGTGCGTTCATAGCCAAGTATTTTACCAACGATTGTTTGACATTGGGTAGTATTGGAACAAGGAATACGACCAATGCTTAATTCAATCTTATAATCACCGTTCATATCAGCGTAGTAATCGTCAGAATAATCACCGCTACCAATACTACTACTTGGTAAAATATTGCCGGCACCAACTAACAAGATATATTCTGGCGGTATTCGCCAATTATTGTAGGCGTTGACGATATAGTTTTTAATTTGTGTCGCAGTATTGCCGGTAACGGAAAGGGGCGCAATATAGGCTAACATCCCTTTCTTTGTTTTCCATTCGGCTAAGGGCCTAACATATTGAACATAATTGTCCGGAGCAATAATCAGATAGCGGGCACCGTCAAAGGCATAATGCCAACTGATTAAAAGAACAAACCAAACAAAAATTATTTTTTTTGTCATAACAATCATAATATTTTATAATATTTTTTTAGTTTGTCAATCATTTTTTTTCAAAGAAAATGCAAATTTCATACCATCGTCTCGAGGCTGATTTTTTAAGAAGCATTGAGGTCTAATGCGATTTTATGTGCAAAATCATACCGAGTTGTGCAATTTTATGCAATTATTGATAGCCAAAATTTATTGAAAATTAAATGATTTTCATCGCGATGACTTATTGCTATTGACAAACAATAAATTTGCAATAAAATGTAATTTTTAATATGAAAAAACTGTTGGTAAATATTGACCATATTGCCACGCTGCGAGAAGCTCGAAAAGAACTATTTCCTGACCCGGTTCAGGCAGCCACTTTAGTTGAACTGGGTGGGGGAGATGGTATTACGGTTCATTTACGCACTGACCGTCGACATATTAACGAACGGGATTTAGAACTGCTCAGAAAAACTATCAAGACCGAGTTAAATCTGGAAATGGCGGCAACTAATGAAATGCTCGATATCGCATTAAATGTCAAACCTGATATTATAACTTTAGTGCCAGAAAAGCCAGAAGAACTGACTACTGAGGGCGGATTAGATTTAAAAACACATTTTAAGACAATTAAGCCAATTGCTGATAAAATCATTAGTGCCGGTATATTGCTAAGTGTTTTTATTGAAGCTGATAAAGCGCAGGTATTGGCTGCAAAAAAACTCGGTGCTGATCTGATTGAAATTAATACTAACCAGTATAGTGAAAAATCAAAAATTAAAAGCCGAGAAGCAGAGGTTCAGTTAAATGCGATCTTAGATAGAACTGCCAGCATCGCTAAATATGCCAAAGGGCAAGGACTTATTGTTCATTGCGGTCACGGTCTTGATTATTGGAATATTGAACCTATTTTGAAAATTAACGAAATCGAAGGGTTCAGTATCGGATTTTCAATTGTTGCCCGAGCGGTTTTTGTTGGATTAAAAGAAGCAGTGTCGCAAATGAAAATGATTATTAATCATAAGGAGCAAGATATTATTAACCGGCGAGTTAAATGCTAAAATGTTTTTGTCTTCTTATGATGTTTGATTGGAGGCATTTAAATGAAATATGGTAAATTAAAGTTTGGCATTATTATTGTTTTGATAGCATTGGGACTATGGACACTTTATCCAACTTATCAATTATATACCTTACCTAAACAAAAGGCACAACTAAATCAGAGGATGCGGAATGTAGTTACGCGCGATGATAGTGCGCGTGTTGCATTAGAGATGAGCAATCTTCAGGAAAAAGAAGCGTTGTTACATAAAAAAGCGCTTCATTTAGGGTTAGATTTGGTTGGTGGGATGCATTTAGTTTTAGAAGTTGATAAAGCAAAATTATCTAAAGAAGAAGCAAAAGATGCTACTGACCGAGCATTGGCGGTTATTCAAAACCGTATTGACCAATTTGGCGTTTATGAGCCGGTAATCCAAAAGATTGGCGCTGACCGGATCTTAGTGCAATTACCCGGCGTTGATCGCGAACGCGCCAAAAGTCTAATTGGTCAAGTAGCATTGTTGCAATTCCATTTAGTCGCCGATGTCCAAAAAGCCAACGATGTCTTAAAATCTATTGACAACTATTATCGCCAACTCAATAAAGAAGATACAACTATTAGCGAGCAAGGCACATTTCTTAATTATGTGATTTCAGTTGACCGAACTGATTTCGGTGTTGAAGAGACTGATTTTGCGACTTTTAGCCAGATGTTAGACCAGGCACAACATCTGGTGCCCTCTGATTTAATCTTTTTATTTGGTTTGCCTGAGTCTTATCAAGGTCGTCGTATTCGTCGGCTTTATCTGTTGAAGAAAGAACCAGAAATGACCGGTTCCAGTATCAGTGATGCTCGACCGGCTCCTTATCAGGGCGCAGACCCAAATCTTAGTAATACTTGGATTGTCGGTTTGAAATTAGAGCGAAAAGATGCTAGTAAATTTGCTTCAATTACTGGTAGAAATGTCGGCAAAAGATTGGCGATTGTGTTAGATAATGTTGTGCGTTCAGCACCGGTGATTAAAGAACGGATTGCCGGTGGCGAAGCAATGATCACAACCGGTGATGTTAATCCGGATAAGGCAAAGGATTTATCAATTGTCTTGAGAAGCGGTGCGTTACCCGCGCCCGTTTTAATCTCAGAAGAACGGTCGGTCGGACCGGCATTAGGCGCTGATTCAATCAAAAAGGGCATTCAAGCGGGAGTGATCGGCGCAATTTTCGTTGTGCTATTTATGATTATCTATTATAGTGCCTCTGGGATTATTGCGGTTGTTGCGTTAATCTTAAATATCTTTTTTATCATCGTTGTCCTAGCTGGTCTAAGAGCAACGTTGACTTTACCGGGATTAGCCGGTATTGCTTTAACCGTTGGGATGGCGGTTGATGCTAACATCTTAATTTTTGAACGGATAAGAGAAGAGTTAAGAGCCGGTAAGCGGGTACGGGCAGCAATTGATGCTGGTTATTCACGGGCAGCAATAACAATTTTTGATGCGAACATCACGACAATAATTACGACAATCGCACTTTACTTTTTTGGCACCGGTCCGATTCGGGGTTTTGCAATTACGCTGATGGTTGGATTAATTATCAATATCATCACCGCAGTTTATTTTAGCCGCTTTATTTTTGAATGGGTAGTTACCCAATTTCCAACAGAAAGGTTGAGAATTTAATATGTTGCAGATATTTAAAGACACTAAATATAACATTGTTGGTCGACGCAATATCGCATTTATAATCTCTGCCATTTTGATTATCATTACGATTATCAGCCTTGTTGTTTTGGGCGGACTTAAATATGGCGTTGATTTTACCGGCGGCACATTATTAGAAATTAGGTTCCAAACACCGATAACGACTGAAATGCTTCGCAGCGCCTTTAGGAATTTATCGGTCGGCAATGTTTCAATTCAACAGTTTGGCGAAGGTTATGATTTTATTGTCCGTTTTGAGGAACAAATGAGCGGAGCCACTGAAGATGTATCGGCAAAAATTACGCAACTACTACAGTCGCAAATTCCTAATAATCCGGCTGAAATTGTCCGCGTTGAAATGGTCGGTCCGCGCATTGGCAAAGAATTACAACGAAATGCCTTGATTGCGGTGTTAATCGGCTTGGTTGGGATATTAATCTATGTGAGTATCCGATTCGATTTTCGGTTCGGCACTGCTGCGGTTATTGCTTTAGCCCATGATGTTTTTACTTCAATCGGTTTTATTTGTCTTACGCGAACCGAAGTTTCAATTCCAATTATCGCGGCATTACTAACGATTATCGGTTATTCGGTTAATAACTCAATTGTCATTTCTGACCGCATCCGCGAGAATCGCAAGAAGATGTTGAAAGAAAATTTCTTTAATATTATTAATATCAGTATAAATCAAACATTAGCGAGAACAATTCTCACCGCGGTGACAACTTTTGTCGTCTCACTTTGTTTGTGGCTTTTGGGTGCGGCATCAATTCGGGATTTTGCCAAAGTTATCAGTTTTGGTATCGTAATCGGTACCTATTCCTCGATCTTTATTTGTGCGCCATTAGTGGCTGAATGGGAAAAACGATTTCCAGCACACCGCCGAAGATAAATAATTTTATAACTGATATGATAGTTGATTGGTAAATTTGCCAAAGCCTAACCAATTTTTATTGTTTGTTGGCACGGTATGTTATACTGGTTTGATCCCTTTGGCACCAGGCACAATTGCCAGTCTGATTGCCATCCCATTTGTTTGGTTGCTGAAGCGAAATCAACTAATCTATGTTGTGATAACGATTCTAACCATTATCATCGGTCTCGTTGCCGCAAAACATCTAAGCATTATTTGGCATAAAAAAGATGATTCAAGAATCACAATTGATGAATTCGTTGGAACATTGGTCACATTTCTATTATTACCTAAAATTAACTGGTTAATCTTACTCCTTGGTTTTATCTTATTTCGTTTTTTTGATATCTTCAAGCCTTTATTTATCCGTAAAAGCGAGAAGGTCAGCGATGGTATTGGAGTGATGTTCGACGATATTCTTGCTGGTATTTATACTAATCTGTTATTGAGAATTTTTGTTTTAATTTTATATTAAGATGCCTAAGTCTTACATAATTGTCATTGGTGATGAAATCCTATCGGGCAGAACGCTTGATACTAACTCACACTATCTTGCCAAACGATTAGCCGATCTGGGTATTACGCCGAATTCAATAATTACGATTGGTGACGATAAACAACTTATCGAACAGACAATCGCAGCAACATTAGAAAAAGCCGATATTGTTTTTGTCAGCGGTGGGTTAGGACCGACATCAGATGATAAAACGATTATCAGCGTGGCTAATGTCTTGAAAAGAAAATTGATTATTGATGAAATGCTGTTGAATAAGATTGAAAAGCAGATAAAAGCACAGGATAAATTAGCACCGGAGTTTGTAACTAAACAGGCATTGGTGCCTCAAGGTGCAATTATTCTAGACAATCCAGTTGGTCAGGCACCAGGGATTATTTTGAAGCATAACAACAAAATCCTAATTCTCTTACCGGGCGTGCCGATTGAATTGGAAAAAATCTTTGAGACTTCGGTTGTGCCATTCTTACATGACACTTATGAACTCAAGCCGGATTGGACAATAATTTTGCGCACCGCGAATATTTTAGAAGTTGAAATCGTTGAGCGGATTTCAGAAGCGTCAAAAAAATACCGTGAAATTAAAGTTGCCTATTTACCGGCAATCACCGGTGTTGATGTTAAAATCACCGGTATCAAGGACAAAAAAACCTATTATGTCCTAAAACAAGAACTACTAACACGCCTAAAACCCCATGTTTATGCCGATACCCAAGAAACAATTGAAGAGGTTATCGGTCGGTTGTGTCAGAAAAAACAGGTCACGGTCAGCGTCGCTGAATCGTGCACCGGTGGTTTGATTGCTGATCGAATTACTAATGTGCCGGGTAGTTCAGAATATTTTATCGGTGGCGTGGTTGCTTATAGCAATGCGATTAAAAAACTCATCTGCAATGTTAAAAGTGAAACATTGAAACGATTTGGTGCCGTAAGTAAAGAGACGGTGATCGAAATGGCAATTGGGATTAAAGATAAGTTTAGCACCGATATCGGCATTAGTGTTTCTGGAATTGCTGGTCCAACCGGTGCGACGAATAAAAAGCCAGTCGGTTTGGTGTATATCGGCATTGCAACAAAAAAGTCACGAAGTTATGAAGAACATAAGTTTCTGGGTAACCGAAGAATGATAAAAGAGAAGGCAGCGATGGCGGCATTGGATTTGCTCCGTCGCAATCTTGAGCAGTTGTGATGAACAATAATAAACTTCAAAAGATTCGCGCATTTATTGCAGTAGAAATTCCTCAAAAAGTTCGCACCGAGATCTGCCAACTCATTGACCGATTTGCCCAAACTGGCCAATCAGTAAAATGGGTCAAGCCAGAAAATCTGCACATTACGCTTTTATTTTTGGGTGACATTGACCAAAACTTTCTTCAGCACGGTATTGAACAACTAACTGGGATCGCAAAAAGTGAAAAGGGATTTAAGATGTCGTTAAAGAATTTGGGCGCGTTTCCATCACAACGCATGCCAAGAGTTGTTTGGATTGGTGTTGACCAGGGTGCCCAAGCACTCATTGATCTGCAAGCAAAGATTGAGGCAGCATTTACGACGATTGGTTATAAACCAGAAGAACGAAAATTCCATCCCCATCTGACAATTGGCCGGGTGCGCGAGCGGATGTCAAATGCCGAACAAGTCTTCAATACGCGCTACCAGAGTGAAGTTTTTACAATTAACTCACTCGTTCTCTTTAAGAGCACCTTAACCCCACAAGGACCAATCTACGAAAAGATTAAAGAGTTTTACTTGTTAGAGTAAATTAATTGCTAATCATTTTTTGGTTGGCGGTGGTTTTGGTTGGTCTTTGGTAATTTCGTTATATTCCAAAAGGCTTCGGCTAAGCAGTTCAATCTTTTCATCAATTGTCAGATAGCGGTTAATAATCACATAGTATCGGTCTTTTACCCGACAAAGTCCGCCTTCGCTATACAGCGTGTCGTAAATGATTTTGATTGACTTTTCTTTTAGTGCCTGTTCTAATTTTTCCAGTTCTTCGTTCTTAATCATTTATAACCATCCTTGGTTTTGATACCACTGGATTGTTTCCCATAAGCCATCGCGTAATGAATACTTGGTGGTAAAGCCGAGTTCTTTTTCGGCTTTTTGGCAGTCGCATGCCCAACATTTTGCTGTCAAATCGTTTATCCGGTCCGAGCTGATGACCGATTTATTTTTTGCCAGTTTATTTAAGATTTGGGTATATGTCAATAACACAATATTGGGTATTTTAATTCTCACGGTCTTTTTATTTAGCAGCGATTCAACGATTTCGGCAATTGCGTCATAAGTATAACATTGCGGGTCAGCAATATGATAAATTGAGCCAGAGGCAACTTCTTTTTGTAAGCAAAGCACAATTGCCCGGACTGCGTCTTTCACATAACAGAGCGAAAAACTACCGCCAAAAATTGGTCTGATGCCTTTTTTTAAGAATTGGAAGTAAGTAAGTGTTTCCTTGTCCCGGGGACCGTAAATTGCGCTCAGTCGCAAAATAACTACTGGAAATTTATCTTTGTAGGCTAACACCGCTGATTCGGCTTGGAGTTTACTTATGCCGTAGTTGCTAATTGGAAAACAGGATTTTTCTTCGGTGATGATTTGCGAATTTTCCGCCGGACCAACTGCTGACAAACTTGAGATATGGACAAACCGTTTCAACTGCGGATTTTTTATCACACAGGCTTTCAATAAATTTTCGGTACCGCCATAATTCACCAGTCCATACTCGTCGGGATTTTTGGCTTTGGTAATTCCGGCAGTATGGCAGATAAAGTCAACATCAGTGACTGCTGGTAATAAAGTATCGAAATCAGTGATTGAACCATAGACGAACTCAATTGGCAAGCCAGCAAGCCAGTTCAGGTTAGATGTTTTTCGGACCAGTGCCCGCACTTGATAACCTTCATTTAGCAAGGCTTCAACCAAATGACTGCCGATAAAACCATTAGCACCGGTCACTAATACCTTTCCCATTGCCGATATTATCTTATGTCGATATCAAAAAATTGTCAAGATGAGCTTGACATTATCATCGTAGGCGTTATTATTCACCGATATGCCTAAATACTTTTATCTTTTGGTTTTAGTGTTTTTTATTTTTTGCAGTTGTAAGCATAAAGAGCCAGACTTTACACCGATTGTGCCGATTGATTCGCCAACCTTGCCGGCTCGAGGATTTTTTATGGGCATCTTACCAACCACCGCCGAAAATCAGACATTTGATAGTGCCTATCGTCAAGTTGCTCGATACGCCGAATTTGTGCCGGTATGGGGGAGACCAACGCCATTTTACAATTTAGCCAATGAGTTAGCTGGTAGTTGGGGACAGACATTTGTCACTAACCTTATTCGTGGCAATGGAATGTTTCCGATTATCAATCTCTCATTTATTGGCACTAATCTGACTTTGATTTCACCACCAAATATCCAAAACCCGAGTCTGAGTAATTTTGAGTGGCGCAAGGCTTATAAGACCGCCGCCATTGAAGTTACCAAGACAATAAAACCGCTATATTTATCATTGGGAAATGAAGTCAATCGGTGGTATGAGGCGTATGATACTTTGGCAACTAATCCAAATGGCTTTCAGCATTTTGTTAGTTTGTATCAAGAAATTTATGATACCTTAAAGATTATCTCACCGATGATGAAGATATTTTGCACCTTTGCTCGAGAAATAATTGCTGAATATCGTGAAGCCGATCTCAATGTCTTAAAGATGTTTGACCCGAATAAATTGGATTTGTTGGTGTTTACCAGTTATCCGCATGCGGTTCAGAATATTAATCGACCAACTGATATTCCACTAAACTATTATTCAAGAATTGAGAGCATTATCCCCAATAAGCAATTTGGATTTAGCGAGATTGCCTGGCCATCGATGCCAGCATTTGGTGG
>JBDRUR010000015.1:0-25071 GCA_039801485.1 Caldifarciminota bacterium | reverse complement strand
TCATGCAGAACAGGCATTTATTATAAAATAAATACCTAAAAGCATAATTATTATTGGGGCCGGTGCAATTGGGGTTGAATTTGCAACAATTTATCACCGTCTTGGAAGCGATGTAAAGGTTATCGAAATTACCGACCAAATTCTACCAAATACTGACAAGGAAATTGCCCGACACCTTATGAAAATTTTGCAAAAGCAAGGAATAAATTTCTATCTTAATAGTAAAGTTAATAAAATTATTAAAAAAGAACGATTAGAAGTACATTTACAAAGCGTTATTGACAACCCGCATAACCAAGAAAAGATTTTATTGGCAGATAAAGTTCTTATAGCAATCGGGCGCTCACCGAATATCGATGGGCTAAATTTAGAAAACACTGAAATTGAGCTCAACGAAAAACAGATAATTAAGGTAAATTTAAATTGCCAAACGACGCAAAAAAATATATACGCAATTGGCGATGTTATCGGACCGCCACTTTTAGCCCACAAGGCGATGATGCAAGGTATCTTTGTCGCAGAAAAAATCTGCGGTCTAAATGATTTAAATGATTCGATATCGCAGGTAATTCCTAATTGTATATATACCGACCCGGAATTAGCAACTGTTGGTTTATCCGAAGAACAAACTAAAGATTGCAGTTATGATTTTATCATTGGCAAAGCTCCCTTATCAGCAATTGGTCGTGCCCATTGTGATGGCGAAATAGATGGGTTAGTTAAAATAATTGTTGATAATAAAAATAAACGTTTATTGGGTGCACATATTTTAGCACCAGATGCATCCAATTTAATCGGTGAATTAAATCTCGCGATGAATTGCAATTTAAGTATTAATCACATTATTAGTACTATTCATCCGCACCCGACTTTATCCGAAGCAATTTTAGAAGCGTGTGCGTCTGTTGAGAAAAAAGCAATCCATATCATTAATAGTTAAACTTTGCAAAAAACGCTCAACTTTCTTGATTGGGGTATCTGTGATTATGGCTGGGCTTTGCAGGCACAACGAACTATTTGGCAAAAACGAATTGAAGATAAAATGCCTGACACTTTAATTTTAACTGAACACTTTCCTGTTTTTACTATTGGTAAACATGGCAAGATGACAAATCTTTTAGTTTCAGAAAAAGAATTAAAATCGAGAGGTATAAAATTATACAAAATAGAACGCGGCGGTGATATTACATTCCACGGTCCTGGTCAATTAGTTGGCTACGCAATATTTAAATTAATTCCGCCATTTTTTAGTATTAAAAAGTTCATTAATACCATCGAACAAATCATCATTGATACATTAAATTTTTTTAATATCACCGCAACGACGAAAGAATCGTTAGTTGGCGTCTGGGTGGGCGAAAAAAAAATTGCGTCAATTGGTATCGCGATTTCAAGACATGTCTCATTGCACGGTTTTGCCTTAAATGTTTCAACTGATTTGTCGTATTTTAATTTAATAAATCCTTGTGGCATGACTAACATTAATATGACTTCAATGCAAGATATCCTCAATTGTCAAATTGAAATGGAAGAAGTAAAATCAGTAATTAAAATTCAATTTAATAAAATGCTTGAAACGCTCAAGGATAATTAACATAGAATAATACCTGATTAGATTTTGAAATATTATTATAATTATCACGAATTAATACTTGCCAAAAATATTGTGTGATTGTAGATTGGGGCGGAATTGTTATACTAACAAAAGTATCTGTAATTGTTGCTGAACTATAAAATAATTGTGGTATTAACCCATTTAGCATATAAATTTCCACTCCGTAGACAAAAGGATATGGCAAATAAACACTATGCCAAATACAATTAAAGTTATTACCGACAGTATCACCATACGGATAAATTTGTTCAGCTGTTTCGTATATTATACGACTAAGACGTTGTGCATTTGATCTGTTTCGTATTTTCGTTTGCCCAACAACTTCAAAGTAGCAATCAACTCCAATTAGACATTCCAATGACGCATCAGGAAATGATTCACATGGTAGTGTAACACGATATACATTGGGTGGGTAATAATTGAGCGTAAACTTTTTTTCGAGAAATGGAATAATTACATAAACGCTCTCAATATCTCCGACACCATCATAATCGATAATTTGGGTACTAAAGGTTACAAAATAAATATCACCAGGGAAAAATAAACGTTCATGAATTGTAAAAATTGATTCTGTCACGAAGATTGGCAGAGCATCTAATATAAAATTTAATGTATCGTGTTTATTTACATCAATGTGGATTGTCCTTTGAATTTCCTGATAATTATCTTTTGAAACAATCAATTTCGCACTGTCGCCTTGTTGTAAATCATAACGATATTTTAAATTAAAATTACCATTTGAATCGCTTTTGGTTTCGACGGTATTTGAAATTTTATCTAAAACCAAAAAAACGCGCACGTTATTAATCGGATTGCCCACTTTCGTTGTGATTCGTCCAGTTATTTCACTAAATTTGACATTTACCGATTTAGGGTCATAAGGATTATCCCGGAGCGGTTCACAATTGAAAATAAATAATAATATTAGTAATAATAAAATAGTTAAATATTTAATTTTCGAAGAAAAACTCTCAAAGTTTCGGTCATTAATAAAAGACATTCATTAAAAGTTTAATTGGAAAATTATCAGTGTCAACATTAAAATTCAATAATTAATTCGCTCAATTTTAGCCTTAATGAATTTTTAAATCTTTAATGATTAATTGTAATTGTGATTTACCAGCGAAGCAATGTTCATCAAATGTATAAACGATATCAAGATGATTTTCCTTGCCCTTTTGTAATAATAGAATTTTATCACTATGTCCAAAGGCAATTGCATCTAAAATTTTTGTTTTATTTTCTCGCACTCGAAATTTAAGATGGTCTTTTCCAACTACGCGTGGATATCCTACAATCTCTAATCCTTTGGTTTGAAATATTGGATATGGATTATCCTGCCCAAATGGTTCAAATTTTTTAATTATTTTAAGCAAATTATTGTTTAAATCTTGCAGGGCAACTTCAGCATCAATATATATTTTAGGGATTAACAACTCTAAGGGCAGGTTCGTATCGGCATATGCCTGAATTTTTTGAGTAAAATCACCGATATTTTCTTTTGGCAAAATAATGCCACAGGCATATTTATGTCCTCCAAATCCAGTTAGATAATTCTCGCAAAATTTAATTGCCTGAAATATATTAAAGCCGGGTATCGACCGCCCGGAACCTTTAGCAAATTCATCTTTAATTGAAAATAAAATTGTTGGCCGATAATATAATTCAACCAATCGTGATGCGACAATACCAATAACACCTTCATGCCAATTTTTACTTGCCAAAACTAATATTTTATTCTGTTCTAAATTTCCTTCTTTGATAATCTTGAGAGCATCATTTACTATTGCTAATTCCAAATTTTGACGACGTTGATTTTCCCAATTTAATTCGGTTGCAATTATACTTGCTTCTTTTTTATCATCAGTAATTAGTAGCCGAACAACTTTTTCAGCATTGGATAGTCTTCCAGCTGCATTTATTCTTGGACCAAGAATAAATCCAACATCATACGGTGTAATTTCCTTATTTCCTAATCCACAAGCTTTCAGTAATTCCCGCAACCCCACTTTTGTCGTATTTGCTAGACGTTTCAAACCAAATTTTACCAATATTCGGTTTTCATTAATCAATGGTGCCACGTCCGAGATTGTTCCTAAAGCCACAAAGTCAAGGTATTCGAGTAGACTTTCCTTTGAATAATTTAGTGCCGAAAATAATGCCCAAACCAATTTAAAGGTCACGCCTACCCCGGATAATTCAGGAAACAGATATTGGGAATCAATTCTTTTGGGATTGATGATTGCATAAGCATCGGGTAAAATTTCTTTCGGTTCGTGATGGTCACAGATAATCACATCAATTCCAAATTTATTTGTTCGGTCAATTTCAACAAAATCAGTTGTTCCACAATCAACGGTAATAATTAAATTGAATCCATGAGATTTTGCATAAAGAATACCAGTTTCTGATAAACCATATCCTTCCTTCTGGCGGTGGGGAATGTAAAATGAAACATTTGCTCCAATTAATCTTAGTGCCTTTAACAATAAGGCAGTGCTGGTTAAACCATCAACATCGTAATCGCCATATATTAATATTGCTTCTTTTTTTTCAACTGCTCGAATAATACGTTGAACTGCCTTCTCAATATCAGGTAATTGGTTGGGCTTATAAAGCTGAGCCAAAGATGGATTCAAAAAATCATTAATTGCTTTAACTGTCCGATATCCGCGTTCAAAAAGTATTGCAACAATAAATGGTGGAAGTTTTAAAGTTGACGCAATTTCATAGACATTGAAATTTTGATGATAATTTCTATTGATTACCCAATCATAATAATTATATTGCGAATTATCTTTGCGCGATGGCATAGTTCAATATTAATTTTAATTATAATATAGTGGATTTGACTGTAAAATCAATATATGGCTTTTCATATTAACATTTTTGATCACAATCATTTTTTTATTTTATTAGAAAGTTACTTGTAATTTTAATGAAAAAGCCTGCTCGGATTTTCGCATTGGATATTTTAGGAATGAATAGTTTCCATAGAGAATAATTTGCTTAAAAGTATCAGTTAATTCTGTTTGAATTATACGTTCAAAATTTATCTTTAATTGTGGTGTAACGCCAACCGGTTCATATAAATTAATATCATAGGGTAAATATTCAATTGTCGCAGTTCGATATGACAAAATTACCGTAGTATTAATATTAGTTGTTTTATCAATCATCCAGTTTCGCTCAAAATTCAGTTGCCATTTATATAACCAGAAACCGCCCAAATTTGAATAATAGAGCGGTTTTATAATATACGCTCGACTATGTATCAATTCAGTTTTAAGATTTATGTTATAATAGAAAGTCGGACAAAAAGAATATATCTGCTCTCTTCGTTGGTATTCAATCGCAATATTTTCCCGTTCTTTTTTATGATTATTATATTCGAAACTTAATTGCCATTGAATGTCATTAGTGATTTGAGAATTTAATTCTAATCGATTATTATGATCTTTTGTCTCAATTGGATATAAGTTATAAATATTATCTTGTAACAAATTATAATTATTGATTGCTCTCAGTGAGAATGATTTTTTATAAGGCAATATGGTTAAATTTAACTGCCGATTTAGTAGCTTTTGTATTTGTGTCTCTTTGGAAAATTGCTGTTCGGCAGTTAAATTACCATCAAAATTTACAATTTGCCATCTATCCAAAACACAACCCATTTGAATATTCCGATTCTTGCTTTGGATAAAATTACCAGATGGAATCATTTCTTGGATATATTCACCGTTTGGTTCGAAATAATACTCCTGAGTTTCAGGATTTTTATTATAATTTCCTAATCCCTTACCGACCCAAAGATAATTAATTTCAAATGTTTGTAATTCGCCATGTTGTTCTTGAAAATTAAACGATGTTGTTAAACCTTTAAAAATTTTATAGTTGATGTTAAGATTGCCAAAAAAATTATTGTTTTGAATGGTATTATTAATTTTATTTGTATGATAGCCAATTATCGAATTGATATATATATTATTTTTTAGCCAACGATTTTCAATCTTATATATTTTGTTAGATTTATAATTTTGACCTGAACGTTCTTTGATACTTAACTCGAATTTGACATCTAAGTTCTGTTCATTTTTTATTCGCAAAGACGGCATCAAATGGCGCTCGTCGCTATTATTTTCTTTTTGCCAAAACACCTGTAATTGTGGATAAAAAATCTTATATTGCGGATAAAAATTTATTGCATAACGATTAAGTAAATTTGGGAAATGTTCGATATAATAGTTAATTGCTAACTTTTTACTATTGGCAAAAATATCTTGAGACCAAAAAAGTCGTTGTCGTGAAATGTTATCTCGACTTTGAATCCATCCATAACCAGCAGTAATGTTAGATAAATTGAATGGTTGTATTTGAATATCAATTTCATTGTCAGTTTTTAATGATTCTTGTTTAATATTTACCCATAAATAATTAAAATCGATGTCATGATAATTGTATGGAAAATAAAATTTAGAATTAAATTCAACCCGGTGGTATTTTATTTGAAATTTTTCATTTTGATAACTCCCATCAAATAAATAACCTAAACCGCTTGCCTTCGTATCAGAAGAAGTAGCAAATAGATTCTTATGTTGCTGACTTAATAATCCTTGCCAATAAATATTTATACCGATTGGTGATTCATATTTTATATTAGATGTTATAATCCGGGTCTGTTCCGGTAATTGGATTCTTACACCTGGAAGATATTTACCTTGATGTTCACCAACATAATCAAATCCGCCCGAAATACTATTATAATCATAGCTGCCGTTATTAACCCCAACATATGAAAATCTAACTTCGTAATCCCCGGAATCAACACCGACATAGACAAAATGATCCTGTTGTTTGATATAACTACCATTACCTTTACCAACATATTTAACACCCGGAAGCCAAGCATGACTTGATTCGGCATCAACTGTTTTTAAAAAGTTAATATCATCATCACTTAATGTGTAGAATAAATTCTGGGATTTATTATCCGTTTCGGAAAAGAGTTGTCCTTGTATGCTTAAATTTGGGGAAAGTTGATATTGGCTAATTAGATACCATAAATATCGATGGTAATTATCAGTAATATATTCAAAATCTATTTCAATTCGAGTGAATGAGTTAATTATTTGCCGATTAGTGAATGTAATTGTTCCTTGACTATAATCAATAATATAATCTTCATCAGAACCACGAACCAATCGCTTTCCATTAATATAGACATTTTCGCTTCCTGGAACAATTGCGATATTATTTAAGTTTTGAGTCAAATAATAGGGCCCTTGATTGTTATCTTTACCTTCGATTAATACTCGTTGATATTTGCCTTTTGTTTTTACATAGCCAACATTAATCTTATTTAGTTCGGCATTATAGCCAAACAATGCGCCAATAACTTTACGATTTATATAGCCGATATTACCAATTGATTGTTTGAAATCATTATCACCATATACACAATTAAATTTATCGTTTTTGATATTTATAAAAATTTTATCAAATTCTTCAAGGTCTTTTGTTGTTCCCTCTATCGGAATTGGATTATTAACATCAGTTAGCTCGCCGGAAATGTTAATACCTTCAATATTGCCAGCAATCGTCATTCTGGTTGCTTGTTCCAACTTTGTTTCATAATTATTACCCAACCCCACTGAAATAACTTTCGAACCAGCTAATTGCAAATTAGCGTTAATAGTTTCAAATTGCTCATCTTTTTTAATCTTAATTGTTCGTTGGCTACTGTCGGTTTTATCATAGTTTAATAAAAAAATATGATAATACTTAGATTCTAAGGAAAAAGGTATTCTTTTATAACAAACAATCACTAACGATGATTCAGCCAAGGGGAAATCAAAAATGATTGTTCCCAGGTTATAATCTATCTGATAATTTTCACGACCAATCAATGAATTATTAACTAATACTGATTCAGAATTGATAAAAATTTTTCTGTCATTTAGTGAATATGGACCAATGGTTCCATTTCCGTAAAATTTAGTTTGAGTAAGCATCCCTGTCATATTAGTGGACATATTGATAACGAGGAGAAGAATATAAGATAGCATTGGCTTTATGTAAAACAAAAATGAACTACTATCATGTTTTGGTTTATGGCAGCTGGTAAATATAAATTTTACTAAATCCACTAAGAACAAATAAAAGATTATCTAATACCGTAAAATCGGTTATCGGTTTATCAATATAGAAACCTTGCCAAGTGTTTTCTTTTTTAGTTGTTCGATAGAGAAAATGGTCATTATTTTGCCAAATATAAATTTTATCTTTACTGACTTTTAAATTTGTAAAATATTGATTTGGAAGTTTAATTATTGATTGTCGATTCCCAATTTTCGAATATGATTCAATAGAATTTCTTGCTTTATTCATGATAAGTAATGCATTATCTTGGATATCATAAGTTAAATCAATTGGCATAAATAAATTGCTTGCGGTGATATTGAATTTGTTAATCCCGCCTAAGTTATCAATATAGAAGATTTGCTGATTAAAATCGTCTAAAATATAGATTTCGCCTTCGACGGTTAATGCAAGATTACGAATTTTTATTTTATTGTTATTGAATTTTGTCATAATTTTATGCGTGATTAAGTCATATTGGAATATCATATTTTCCGAATATCCATAAATATAAAAATTATCAGCAATTATACCTTTAAGGAATTTAAACTTTTGAGGTAAAACAATAGTATCAATATTAATTACCAAATTCCCGTTAATATTTACATCATATATATTGATTCGATATATCTTTTCTAAACCAACATCAATGGCTAAAATAGCATTATTGGAGGCATGACAAAATTTAAAGATCGGTGATGAAAACGAAAATGTATCAATTGGCGATAAAATACTTATGTACTCATTATGTCCGGAATTATTGATAATCGTTTTTCTACTACACGAGAGAGAGATGTTCCAAAACATAAAGACCATTGTAATTAGCACGTAATAATTTTTCTTTAAAGTTTTCATTACTTAATTTTAATCAGTGATGCGTTTATTGTAAATGTTTAATTTACTTTCGGTTGCCAATAAAAATTTGTATTAAAATAATCTTATGAATTTTATAAAATTAAATTTAAAATACCGCCAACTATTAAAGCATTAATTATCATAATGCTTGTTGCTTTAAGCATATCTTTAAAACCAAGTTCTTTAAGTAAGACTACAAATGTTGCAATACAGGGGAAAAAAATTGCTAATATAACACTGCTAATCACTAATTGTTTAATGTTTAAATTTAACGGCGATAGCATTGCCACCGCAACATCTTTGCGGACAAAACCGATTAATATTGGCACAATTGCGGTAGTTGGCAATCCCCAAATTTGAGTCACGATGATTCTGGTATACGGAGCAATATATTCAATGATGTTAAAAGTATATAAGAGATTTACGACCAATATTCCCAATAAAACGAATGGGATTGCATCAGTTAAAAACTCAGAAACCCGATACCAAAGTTTTTTTATTAGCAGTTTAAACGATGGTAATCGATATCGTGGTACTTCAATGACTAAATCTGGACTAAACCCTTTTGCCAACAGATTAAGCAATAGACCATTTATTAACCAAACACCAAAAAGTGTTAAATAAATAAAAAAAATATATTTACTCCCATAAGGACCAATTAAGCCAATAATCATCGCCTGTAGTGCAGTGCAAGGAATACCGATTGAGATTAAGGTTGATGCGATTAACCGTTCTCGTTTGCTTTCTAAGATTCTGGTCGCTAAAATACCCGGAACATTGCATCCCGAACCTAAAAGCATTGGAATAATCGCATAACCATGTAAACCAATTCGATGCATTAACTTATCAGCAATTATTGCTAATCGCGGTAAGTAACCAACATCTTCTAATAGACTAAGAATTAAATAAAATGAAACGATATATGGTAAAATCATTGCAAATTCAACATAAATACCGGTTGAAATTAGACCAATAGATTGTTTAAAATCAATTTGGTTATTAATAAGATTGCCGATAAGAATTTTATGAAACATGCTCGTTGGTTGTAAAATGTTTGATAGTTTATACAATAATGGCGCATATATTTTATAAAAAAATGGATCAAGAAGATATCTGATTAGTGATTCAGCAATTACCCGTATCGTGAGAAAAGATAAATATATAATAACTGCCCCAAAAATCAATCCAAAAACTGGATGAATCATCATCTCGCCAAACCGCTCAGCATAGGTATGGTGCCGATGTGAAATTGTTTGAACATTATTAACAATTTCACCAATGAACTGCCAACGCGCCTCATTTGAAAAAAGTTTTGGATTAGGTACTCGGGCATCGTTAAGACGAATCTTAAGCTCATTAAGTCCCTCACCCCGAATTGCTGAAGTTGGAATTACTGGTATGCCTAATATTGATTCTAATTTTTTATAATCAATATTTATCCCGCGATGTTTTGTTTCATCCCAAAAGTTTAATGCAATTACCATTGGTTTATTTTTTGTCATTAGTTGTAATGTCAAATATAAATGGCGTTCTAAATTGGTTGCGTCAATAACATTAATAATAATGTCACCTTGCTCAATCATTTGACAGGCAACTTCTTCGGCTTTACATGTCGGCTCTAATGTATATGAACCAGGTACATCAATCAGTTGGACTTGCTCATTCATAATTTTCATATAGCCCTTAGTAAAACTAATGGTTGTGCCGGGATAATTGGCGGCAATAACTTTAACGCCAGTTAAATGTGAAAATATAACACTTTTTCCAACATTAGGATTACCGACTAATAAAATTGTTTTCATCCTAAATTGAAAATGTAATTATTTATTATATTCGATTAATTCAATCAAAACCCCAAAGGCTGATTTTGGATGAATAAAGATATACCGGCCTTTGAAATATACTATCGGTTGTTCTGGTATTAATTTAATACCTTTTTCTTTAAGTTTATAAATTAATTGGTCAAGATTTTCAACATTAAATGCGATGTGGTGTAGACCTTCACCGTGCCGTTCAACAAACTTAGCAATGACACCTTCATTATTAGTTGATTCGACAACCTGTAATTGGGTATTCCCAATCTGCGCTGCTTTAACCGACATTTTTTCATTGGGCATTGTCCATTCAATGTTAAAATTTAATCCCAAAATATCGTTAAAAAATTCGACTGCTTTTTGGGCATTGTTAACGGCAATAACTATCTCAGCAATATTTTTTATACTCATTATTATTCCTTTCTAACTAATATTTTTTGGGCAATACCATATCCTAAGGCAATTTCGGTGCTATCAACCTGAATAACGATTGGCCCTCGCATTATCATTGCACTTTTTTTAGTAATCTTTTTACCGGGTCTTATTCCTAACGCCATTAATCGGCTAACAACTCCTCGTCCGCCGACGATATCGACAATAACCCCAGTTTCGTCGGATGCTAAATTAATCAATGGAATAATTTTCATTGTGGCAGCATTCATTACAGAATCCATAAATTATCAAACTATGTTTTGTTGGCAAAAATCGATATTTAAGGGCTAAATTAGTTTGAATTTGCTCAATTTTTTTGCTATGGAACTCAATTACTTTACCACACTGTTGACAGACAAAATGGTCATGGTGTTTATGTCCAAACAAGTGTTCAAAATGTGTTTCGGAACCAAAATTCACTTCCCGCGCAATACCGGCATCGACTAATAACTTTAATGTCCGATAAACCGTACTAAATCCAACTAATTGTTTATCTTTGCGAATGATACTGTACAAATCATATGCACTGATATGTTCTTCAGTTGTTAAAAAGGTATCAACAATCATATCGCGGATCTTACTACTCTTTAACCCTTTCTTTGCGCAATAATTTCTAAAATATTTCTGTATTTGCATAACTAAATTTTAATAAAAATGAAAATGAAAGTCAAGTTCATGATTTAAAACGTTACCATAAAGGTCTTTAAGTTGAATTACAAATTGGGATAATTAATTTACTTGTACAAAATCAGCAACCAAAAAATCCTGAGAATAAGGAGATATCAGAGGTAGATTTATAATAGAAATCGGGCATCGATGGCAAAAGCCCCTTTGCCCTGTTCATAGACAACAAATGGGTTGATATCAATTTCAGTAAATTCCGGAAAATCAGTGGCTAACTGTGATAATCGTTGTAATGATTCCTCAATCGTTTTTATATCCGACGGCCCCTTACCGCGAATACCTTGCAAGATACGATAACTTTTAATGTCCTGAATCATATGCAATGCTGATAGGGCTTTTATCGGACAGATTCGAAAACTGACATCTTTTAGAACCTCAACATAAATACCACCCAAACCAAACATAATTAACGAACCAAATTGTGGGTCCTTTTTTATTCCCATAATTGTCTCAATACCCGGTTCTGCCATTTTTTGTAATAGAAATCCTTCAATTCTGGCATTAGGCATCAGTTCTTTTATTTTTGCTTGCATCTGTTCGTATTTCATTAATAGTTCTTCATCACTGGTAATATCAAGGGCGACGCCGCCAACATCGGTCTTATGCAAGATATCTAATGAAACAACTTTCATTACTATTGGATAACCAATTTGATTTGCCTTAGGAATGAGTTCGTCTTTGCTTTTGACCAAGGCACAAGGCAATACCGGAATATGGTAAGCCGAAAGAATTTTGTAGCCTTCGTATTCATAAATAATTGCTGGATTTCTTTTTTGAGCGTAGATAATAATTTCTTGAACAATATTTTTATCAACATCGTCAAAGATTTTGACCTCACTTTTTGGCAGTTGTGTCCATTCATAAAAATCACACATATCAGCTAAAGCACAAGCCGCAGTTTCCGGAAATGGATAATAAGGGATTTTTGATTTCCACAATGTTTGGATAACTTCTTTCGTATTTTCTAACGACAAAAGACAGCCCATTATTGGCTTTTGATAATTCGATGCGATTTTGCTAATTTCTTCAGCGACAGTCTTGGTTTCAGCCATTAATGTTGGTGTCCAGATTGTAATTACACCGTCGACATTTTCGTCTTCTAATAGAATTTTAAGTGCTTGTGAATAGCGTTTTTCATCAGAATCACCGATAACATCTAACGGATTATTAATGCTGGCAGATGCTGGTAGGAAGTCTCGCAACTTTTGTTTCGTGGCTTCACTAAATTGTGATAATTTCAGTTTGTTTCTAATTACTGAATCAGTCGCCATAATACCCATACCACCAGCGTTGGTGATGATAGCAACATTGCGAGATTTTGGAATTGGTTGACCAGAAAATGCCTTGGCATAATCGAAAAGTTCGCTAACCGTATCAACGCGAATTATGCCACATTGATGGAGAAAAGCATTATATGCCTCATCAGAACCGGCTAAGGCACCGGTATGTGATGACGCGGCTTTTGCCCCTTCGGTCGTGCGACCGGATTTTATCGCTAATATTGGTTTTTTGATATTAGCTGTCACTTCATAAGCAATATCAAGAAATTGTTTTGGCTTAACTAAGTCTTCTAAATAAAGAATAATAACTGAAGTTTGTTCATCATCTTTTAGATATTCTAATAAATCATTTTCATTAATGTCGGTTTTATTACCAATTGAAATGAACTTGGAAAGACCGATACCTTCGGCTTCAGCGTATTCTAAAGCAGTAACACCAACGGCGCCACTTTGTGAAATAAAGGCAATGTTACCGGCTGGCGGTAATGCTTTGCCAAAAGTAGCATTCAATCGCACTCGATGGTCAAAATTTATCAAACCAAAACAATTAGGTCCAATCAATGAAATGTTATGTTTGGCGGCAATCTCTTTAACGCGCCTTTCCAGTTTTGCTCCACTCTCCCCTATTTCCTTAAACCCGGCGGTAATAATGATCGCACCTTTTACCTGTTTTTGACCACATTCTTCAACTACTTCCGGGACTGTTGGCGCCGGGGTGATAATTATCGCTAAATCAACTTCATCAGGAATATGTAAAACTGACGGATATGCTTTAACTCCTAATACACTGCGGACATTGGGATTAACTGGATAGACAACGCCGGTATAGCCATTCATTAAAATATTTGCAAAAGTTGCTTGACCAACGCTACCTGGCCTAGTTGATGCACCAATTACCGCGATTGACCTTGGCCAGAAAATAAATTTAAGGTTTGGATTCATAACTTATTCTTGGAACATCATTGTCAATGTATAAACACCGTCTTCCCATTTTGATTTTACCGGATAGCCCATCTTATGAGTTAGTCGATAAGCACCAATATTAGTATCTAAAACATAACCAATAAACCCTTTGATGTTTTTTGCTTTAGCGATTCTGATTAGATAAGAAAACAAAATTGTGCCAATACCTTTATTTTGCCATTTATCAGTGATCACAAATGCAAATTCCGCAAGGTTGGTTGCTTTATCCAAAGCATAGCGGGCAATGCCAATAATTTTTTCTTCACCGGCTTCTTTGATTACCGCAACTATTGCCATTTCATTTTCATAATCAATGTTCACAAATTTTGCCAGTTTATCATGAGGCATCGCATGGAGATAAGAAAAGAATCGATAACAGATTGTCTGCTCAGAAAAAGTATAGAAGAGTTCTCTTAACAAAGGTTCATCAGTTGGTTTAATTGGGCGGATAAATATTTTTTGCCCCTGTTTTGTTTCTGCCCACATTTCCAACTCTTCGGGATAACGTGCCTGGACGAGCGGTAATTCTGGTTGGTCTTGATAAACATAATTCAATTCTTTTGCTTTTTTAAGCAATTCGGCGCGAAACTTTGGATGAGCAATAGCAATTAGCGATAATGCCCGTTCCCGAATTGTTTTGCCAAATAAGTTCGCAACGCCCCATTCAGTCACCACATAATGAACATCTCCGCGAGTGGTAACGACACCAGCACCTTCGGATAAAAACGGTACAATTCTTGATTTTGACCCATCGGAACGAATTGAGGGAACAACAATTATTGGTTTACCATCTTTAGCACGAGCGGCGCCGCGAACAAAATCCAGTTGACCACCAATACCCGAGTAAAATTTATAGCCAACCGAATCAGCACAAACTTGACCCGTTAAGTCAATTTCAATTGCCGAATTTATTGCTACCATCTTCTCATTTTGGGCAATAATAAATGGGTCATTGGTATAGTCTACCGGATGAAATTCAAAGAATGGGTTGTTATCAAGATACTGATAAAGCCTTTTCGTTCCCATTGCAAAAGTGGCGATACATTTTCCATAATGTAAGGTCTTTTTCCGATTAGTGATAACACCTTTTTCAATTAAATCAATAATATTATCGGAAAAAACTTCGGTATGAAGACCGATATCTTTTTTATTTGCTAAAAAGTCCAAGATTGCAGTTGGCACACCACCATAACCAACTTGAATAGTTGCGCCGTCTTCAATCAAATCTGAAACATTCTTGGCGATTCTTTTTACTATTTCCGGTTGGGCTTTGACAATAAATTCAAGAATTAGTTGTTCAGAATATACGATGTAATCAATATCGTTAATGTGAATAAACGAATCTCCAAGGGTTCGGGGCATATTAGGATTGATTTCAGCGATGATGATATCGGCTGACTCAGTCGCTGGTTTGGTAATATCAACAGAAATACCATAACTACAAAATCCATGTTCATCTGGCAATGAGACCGTAATTAGTGCAACATCGATTGGTAAACGCCCGGATTTAAATAGCTTGGGAATTTCTGATAAAAAAATCGGCGTATAATCAGCTCCCCCTTTTTGCACTGTTTCCCGTAAATCCCGACCAATAAAAAATGTGTTGGTTCTAAACTTACCGGCTAGTGATTCTTGGGCATAATCAACAATTCCTAAATTCAAAATCTGGGTAATTTCAACATCTTCGGCTGGGATAGTTGTTAAGGCTTTAACCAATGACTGGGGCGCACCACAAGCAGAACCAATAAAAACCCGATGCCCGGATTTAACTGCTTTTACTGCTTGTTCTGGTTTGATAATTCTACTTTGCCAATTTTTCATAAAATAAGTATAAATATCAATTTCTATTTGTCAATAACTCTCCCGCTATTTCAATAATTGACTTTTTGTATTATCAATTTATAATCAAGACAATGTGAATTTAAAGGAGATTATATGAAAAAATTATTAGCAATATTAATGTTTATTGCGAGCATCACAAATACTTATTCCCAAGATGTTAAAGTCAATCAAGGTACGTTGAATCTTGACGGATGTTTTTGGGCGCTTTATAAGAATATTAAAGATTCGGTGACCATAAACTCTTTTCAACGTCGTAATATGTTTTTGGGCTTAACTGCTAATCTAACCAAATGGTCATCATTAAGGATATATGCTGATGTCGGCGACAATAGCGGGAATCCGGCCTATGATTTATACGCATCAATAAAACCGATACCAGAATTGACATTTGTTTTTGGTCAATTTAAACTACCATTAGGTATCGAAGTTCTAACGAAACCGGAAAATTTAGAACTTATTGAATATTCACTAATCGGTCGTCCTTCAGTAAGAACACTAAAAGGAACTAGAGATATTGGCATTCAAACTTCATACAAGAATCCTTTTATTGAAGCAACTGCGGCAGTAGTAAATGGTGAAGGTCGTAATATTTTACAAGATAGTGACAATAATAAAAATGTTGCCGGCAGACTAATCATTAAACCACTCGGAAAAACTATGTTTAATTTTGGTGGTAATATTTATCTTGGCAACTACGTTTCTAATAATTTTTCCCGAATGGGGCTGGAGTTAA
Organism: Caldifarciminota bacterium; assembly: GCA_039801485.1. Lineage (GTDB taxonomy): Bacteria > Hydrothermota > Tepidihabitantia > Tepidihabitantales > CAIPLT01 > JBDRUR01. The sequence goes on along the minus strand of JBDRUR010000015.1, from coordinate 8,715 downwards.
ATTATACTTTTTCGCCAGTCATTTTGAAATCAGAAATGCTACTTACTAAGGATGGAATACTTAAAGGAAATGGCTATTATCTCCAGATAGGTTATAATTGGCGTTGGTTACAACCAATGATCCGGTTTTCAACTTATAATAAAAATCAATCGCCACTGAATGAATATGTTATCGGATTAAATTTCCGGCCATTAAAAGATAATATCAAAGTAATGATAAATTATAAGAACGAGAAGATTACATCAACAATAAGACAAAAAGGAATCTTAGCCCAGCTGCAACTTGCCTTTTAATAAAATTTCAATAAAAAATGGGGGACTTTAACTGCCCCCCATTATGTTTTTAGCAATTAATTATCGCACAATCAGTTTCAACTCAGATTTGTTAGTTTCTGACTGATATCTCAAGAAATAAACTCCACTGGCAATATTAGTTAGGGTGGTCTTATAAAAACCAGCGCTGAGATGCCTATTGACTAATGTCCTTATCAGTCTTCCAGAAGCATTATAGAGTTTGATTGTCACATTTTCAGCAATTGGCACGGTATAATTAATTGTCGTGAGTTTATTAAATGGGTTTGGAATGGCCCGAAGCATAAATGTTAAATTAGCGGTCGCCCGAGTATTGCTTGCAATGATATCATATGTACTTATTAAATTTTGATTTTTAAGTTTTAAATCAATACCCGGTGTATAGCACCAGAAGTCTGGTTGTTTATTGCCAACCAAAAGCCAAATTCTACTCGACGCAAATGCCATTGCCGCGCCGGTTTTGGGTGCGTGCTTTTTGTCAATCACCGGTATTGACTCTAATCTCTGCCACAAACCGCTGCTCGGCGTATATCGCCAGAAACAATCAGTTGCGCCACCTTTAATCGCATAAATCACATTGCCATCTGATGCCATACCACCACCGGCTTTAACCAGCACCTTTGTCTTGGCGCTACCAAAAACTATGTCGGGTTTCGGTAATGTCTCTTTAGGAGTCCAAGCACTACCATCAAACGCATAGAACAAGTTATCCTTATCACCACCTTTTAACGCATAAATCTGATTACCACATACCGCAAGACAACTACCATCTTTCCAAACTTTATTATAAGAACCGAGTGGTAATGATGCACTTGTTGACCAATGTTTGGTTGCAGTATCATAAACATAGAAGTTGTTAACATCGGTCTTTTTCTGACCACCAGCCAAGAGATAAACCTTGCCATCATTAAATGCCATTGCGGTTCCGTATTTTATACCTTTTGGCACTGGAATAGACTCTTCTAATGTCCAATCGAAAGTTGTAAGATTATATGTCCAGAACTCGCGGGTACCGTTACCGCGCGTGGCATAAATCGTATTCACACCATCATAACATAATGCTGCGCCCTTGCCAACAAATTTTTTGTTGGTAGTTAATGGCGTTGTTCTTGGATATTTTGGTCCAAATGGTAATGAGTCAACGGTTACCCAACCAGATTTTGAGCCAATGGTGTATTTTCTAAAAACATTAGTCTTAGTGCCGATTAAAGCATATAAATCGTCATCGCCAACGCCGACTAATGCTCCACCATCTTTAATAACTTTATCAACTGCTGGCGTTAGATTAGTATTAACTGCTTCTTTCTGTGTCCAGCCAGGAATACCGCTTGTAACACCACTTCCGCTTACTGCCACCGTATCAGGTGAACTTGCTCCATTGTGAACAAACTCAATATTACCTGATTTATTGCCAGTAGTTGTTGGGCTAAATGATATATAGAATTTCTTCGACGAGTCGGGTTCCAGATTAGCACTTGATGGGTCAACATCAAACTCACCATTGTCAGAACTGACTGATGAAATAATCAGTGTTACGGAACCATTATTGGTAACAGTTACACTATCGGTTTTAGAAGAACCGATGTTGACCTCACCAAAATCAATTGTGGTTGGCGTTACTGAAAATTCCGCGGAAGGTGGCATTGTCCAAAGGTCGGCAGTGACAATTCCGCTATTAACACTTATATTTTTAACCGCAACATAACTTTTCACAATTGACTTACTGCCATAATAGATCGAACTGTTCGGTGTTGAATTGGTATCGAAATCCGGACTTCCGTCCCAGGGGTCATTGGCATCACCGCGATTAAAAGGAACAACTGTATCTAAATCGTCCCGATTTATACCATTGGCTGGAAATCCATCTTGACATTCAACATCAACTCCATAATGCATCGCATCAGTATAGCCTACTCTTGAATTGACCGTATTATCATAACGGCTCCGATGCAAATTTATCATTGAATCATCACAATGGTAAATTATTAGTCCACTCCCCGGAAGAGCACCATCAAATTTCTTGAGTTGACGGTTTTCGACAAGAAAATATTGATGACAGTTCGGCTGGTTATAAGGAATTAATTTATAAACAATTGGAACTGATTCGATTGCTGGAATCTGAACATTTGTTAAGATACTATTTTGAACCGTATTAACGTAAACCCATCCTTGGTCAACTTTGCACCAAGCTGAAAGATGTCCTGGTTTAGTTGCCCAAGGTGACCCCAACCAATCGCCGCCTGCCATTAAACACCATTGACCAAGACCATCACCGCCTGATACATCAGTAGCATCAACATCGTAAAGGTCAGGAAATCCGAGGTCATGTCCTACTTCGTGCGAAACTAATCCTTGTCCAATAATTCCACCTCCTGGTGATGCTCTCTCACCAAGCAAACAATAACCCATTCCATAGTTTTGTCCTGCAACATAACAAAACCATGGCGGATTTGGATTTGAAGAAAAATCGTTTGTATAATAACCCATTCCTGGTATAAACCAGTGATGGCGCCAAGTATTAGGCGTTGGATTACTCGGTCTTCCATAATATGATGCCTCATAGCCGGCAACAATAATAATAATATGAGCATAAGTGTAAGCCGGTCCAGATGGTGGACTTGGTTGAATCCAAGGAAGCGTGCAATAATCAACATTCGAGTCTGCCTTTTGTACCGCTAAATAAGCGAGTTGTTGACTTAAAGCCCAGCTCCGACAACCAGGTGGGCATCCCGGCAAACTATCGCCTCTGACTTTTTCCCAGGTATCTCTTTGTGAAGCCGGCACTCTATTATAAGGATGATTAAAAGGCATCCGATACCAACCGACAACTCCATTGTTATTGGGAATGGAATTTTCTTGTGCACCGGTCAGAATCACATAGTTACTGGAAACCTCAAGATAATAATCCCTCATACTTTTGCCAGGTGTGTTGGTTGTTAAAAGGATTTTATTCCAGGAATCTTGGGGCATCGAACCAGCACAATCAGGAAAGTCAACCAATATCACCAAAGTGTTTTCACCAAATCGTGATTGATTAACCGGCAACTTATTCACTTCAGCTGGATAGGAGCGAATTGGCGGTATTTGTCCGTTATGTCCTATACAAGCATAAGTTGAATTTGAGCCGATAACAAAAGTAATAAGATAAACCAGAAACAAAAGAAAAAAGCAGTTACTCTTACCAATCATAAACACCTCCGTTAATAAATTTTAAAATAGTAAGCGGGAAAATATACCCAACGCTATCCCACTTACAAAGTAAATTATACAATAATCTTAGTTTATTGTCAATATATTTTATAATTAATTAATTTTGATTCAAACAGATCTTACTTAAATCCTGATCCCGCTCCTTTTTTCTATTCTTAACTCCATTCCAGAAGTATTACTAAGTCCTATTCTCTTTTTACCTCTGAGTGTATTGCTAACTTTTGTTCTAACGATTATTCTGATGATTATCTTTTATCTTTCGCTTAATGGCATTTATTGTCTAATGCCAGAGTCAAATCTTGTATTAATTCTGATATCTTTCTTGAGCCCGAACCTCACTCTCTGAGTGCATTCAGGATATGTCCCGGGCTAGTATTTTTTAGTTTACAAGTAGAGGTAATTTTTAATTTAATATATATTATAGACGGATTTTTGAGTTAAAAGGTTTCGCTAAACTTATTCAAACTAATAAAATATCTTGACAATTTTAATTTTTATATTAAAATATATCATAATTTATTGGGCCTATAGCTCAGTTGGCTAGAGCGCGTCCCTGATAAGGACGAGGTCAGTAGTTCAATTCTACTTAGGCCCATTTCTTTTTATGAAAAAATCCAACCTGATAATTTTAATTATTGTGTGTGTTGTAGGATATTTAATTATTTTCTCAATCATCTTTAACCGTTTTCGAACCACCTTACCAACATCAAATGCCATCGGTCTAATTGAAGTTGAAGGCCCAATCATTGATTCCAAAGACATTGTCCGTCAAATAAAATCTTACTCCAAAAATCCTTTTATCAAAGGTATCCTAATCCGCATTGAAAGTCCTGGTGGTGGTGTTAGCGCTTCACAAGAAATTTATTCAGAAATTAAATCAGCAAAATCTAAAGGTAAGAAAGTTGTTGTCAGTATGGGTTCAATAGCGGCTTCCGGTGGTTATTATATTGCCTGTCCGGCTGATATCATTGTTGCTAATCCCGGCACAATCACTGGTTCGATTGGTGTTATAATGGAATTTCCGATATTTACTGAATTAATGAAAAAACTCGGTATAAAATTTGAGATTATCAAATCACGAGAACACAAAGATATTGGTTCACCATTTCGCGAGATGACTGATAAAGAACGAAAACTACTAAATGAAACAACTGCCGATGTTTACAACCAATTTATTGATGTGATTGTTGAAAATCGAAAAATACCAAAAGAAAAAGTATTGGAAATTGCTGACGGCAGAATTTTTTCTGGAAAGCAAGCACAGAGTTTGGGTTTAGTTGACAGTATTGGAACTTATGAAGATGCCAAAAGAATCATAGCTAATCTTTGCGGTATTAAAAAAGAACCGAAAATATTAAAAGAGCGACCGAAATTTTCATTGATTAGAAAACTTCTAAGTCGCTCTTTTAATTGGCTTTTTAGTCCAATACCTTTGTATCTTTATACCACCGATTAATTAAGAATTATTCGCCGCCTTCTTCTTTGCCTGATGCGGTTGCTGTTCTACCACCTAATTGCCGAATCATTTTTCGCATATCACTTTTTAACTCCCGCAGCGTCGTAAATGCCGCATCACGATCTTCACGGGTAGTCTTTTCTTTGAGTTCAGAAACAATTTTGGTAAATTCGTTATACTTTTCGTCTAATTGATTTAGTAAATCGGCTTGCGCCGGGGTCGGATTGGTTAATCGTGCTTTGCGTTGCTCAATTTGTTTGGCAAATTTGCTCACATCGCGCTCGCAGCGCGCAATGTAATCCTGATATGCCTGTTCATCCGAAATGATATGTTCTTTGGAATAGAGTTTCTGTGATTGTTCCAGTCTTTTTCCTTCTCTAATTTGTGGCAATAAAAATATAACAAATGCCAACACCAAAAGTCCGACAATTGTCCAGACAATGATACGTGTTGTCATTTTTCCTCCTTTTTTATTTATTTTGTCCACAACAGCGTTTGTATTTCTTACCCGAACCACAAGGACATGGTTCATTACGGCCAATTTTTATACTCCGTTGTTGTGGCATATTTTGTTTTTCTTGAATTTGATTTGTTGCCAATACACCTTTAGTGGTTATTTCTGGTTTATATGCTCTTATTGGTTGTTGCGTTTTAATCTTACTATCTCGGCTTTGAACCTGAGCTCGGAATAATAGACTTATTGCTTCTTTATTAAATTCTGCCATCATTTCGTCAAACATTTGAAACGATTCCTGTTTATATTCCACCAATGGGTCTTTTTGTCCATAAGCGACCAACCCAATACCTTCTCTTAAGATATCTAAGGCATACAGATGGTCGCGCCATTTAGCATCAATTATATGCAAAAATACGAATTTGGCAAGTTCTAAAAATATCTCGCTTCCCAATTCTGCTTCTCGCAGTTGATAACGGTCCCGGGCAATTTTTCTTAATGCATCTTTTAATAAATCCAGTTTCATTTGCAATATCTCATTGGCGTTAACTGCAAAATCAGTAAGAAATATTATTCCGAACTCGCCTTTGATTGCTTGCCAATCCCACTCTTCAGGATTTCTCGAATTAGCATATTTGGCTAATAGTCGTTCAATAATATCATCAACTGCGTTATTATATAGTTCTTGAATATTTTCGCCTTGAAGAATTTGGTCCCTTAGATGGTAAACAACCTCTCGTTGTTTATTCATGACATCGTCATAATCTAGAAGATGTTTTCTGATTTCGGCATTACGTGCTTCAACCCGTTTTTGCGCATTTTCAATTGCTCGACTTACTAATGGATGTTTAATCGGTTCCATTTCTTTTACGCCAAACCGATCCATGATACTTGCTAATCGGTCAGAGCCAAATAGCCGCATTAAGTCATCTTCTAATGATAGGAAAAATCGCGAAGAACCCGGATCGCCTTGTCGGCCGGCTCGGCCACGTAACTGATTGTCAATCCTTCTTGCTTCGTGACGTTCGGTGCCAATGATATAAAGACCACAAGGCACATCATCTAAACAACTACCTTGTTCTTCCCAAATTTTACAATGGCCACCGGTGTGTTGGGTCACATAACAACCTTCACCTTTAACAACACCGGGTCCTAATTTAATATCAGTGCCGCGACCAGCCATATTAGTCGCAATTGTCACCGCATACGGCTGTCCGGCTTGGGCAACAATTTCGGCTTCTTTTTGATGATATTTGGCATTTAACACTTGATGATTAATGCCTCTTTTTCTAAGCATTCTTGACAATGTTTCTGAGACTTCGACCGAAGTTGTTCCGACCAAAATTGGTCTACCTTGTTTGTGCCATTTTTCGATTTCATCTAACACCGCATTATATTTCTCACGACGGGTTTTATAAATCACATCCGGATAATCAACTCTTCGGACCGGTGCATTAGTTGGAATTTCAATTACATCTAATTTATAAGTATTCCAAAATTCAGCAGCACTGGTAATTGCAGTTCCGGTCATACCCGCCAGTTTTTCATACATCCGGAAATAATTCTGAATGGTAATCGTCGCCAAAGTTTGGGTTTCGCCTTGGATCCGAACACCTTCTTTGGCTTCTAACGCCTGATGTAGCCCATCGGAAAATCTTCGACCCGGCATCAACCGACCAGTAAATTCATCAACGATAATAACCTTATTATCCTGAACAATATAATCAACATCTTTCTCGAATAAGGTATATGCTTTTAGTAGCGCCTGAAAATTGTGTAAGATCTCACTTTTTTTCGCATAGCGTTCATAGGCTTTTTCTTTCTCATAAATCTTTTCTTTTGGTGTTAATTTCTCGTCATTATCAATCTTTTCAATTTCTGAAGATAAATCCGGCAAGGTAAACAGATTGGGGTCATTAGGTGAAAGTGCTTCTCGACCTTTTTCGGTCAACTCAATTGTATTGCTTTTCTCATCAACGACAAAATAAAGTTCTTCATCAATTTCATGCATCCGTTTATCACGCAAATAGTCTAATTCTACTCGTTCGATAATTTTTTTAACCCCTTCTTCTTGCTCAATCTTCATTAATCGCTTATTTTTCGGTGAACCTCGTCTTGCTTGTAATAACTTGATACCAGCTTCATATTGTTTACCTTCTTTTAATAATCTTTCGGCTTCTTCAACGATTCGATTAACCAAAATTGTTTGCGACTGATAAGCACGTTTGACAATTGGTGTAAGATTATCAAAACCTCTATCCGATGCCTCAACTGGTCCGGAAATTATTAACGGCGTTCGTGCCTCATCAATTAAAATTGAGTCAACCTCGTCAACAATTGCATAATAGTGTCCTCTTTGAACCTTATCCTCCCAGCGAACAACCATATTATCCCGAAGATAATCAAAACCAAACTCATTATTAGTACCGTAGGTGATATCGGCATTATATTGTGGCTTTCGTTCCTCAGGCATCATACCTTGTTGAATACAGCCGACAGTTAATCCTAATGATTCGTAGATTGGTCCCATCCATTCTCGGTCACGTGCCGCCAGATAATCATTAACCGTGACCAAATGAACGCCTCTTTTAGTTAATGCATTTAGATATAATGGCATCGTTGCCACCAAGGTCTTACCTTCACCGGTCTTCATCTCAGCAATTTTGCCTTCGTGCAAGACAATGCCACCAAAAATTTGGACATCAAACGGCACCATATTCCAGGTTGTTTCAATGCCTCTTACTAACCATTTTTTACCGCATAAACGCCGGCACGCTTCTTTTACTAATGCGAATGCTTCGGGTAAGATATCATCCAAACTCTCGCCATCTTTAATGCGGGCAATAAACTCCTCGGTCTTTTTGGGAAGTTCGTTATCAGCTAAATTTTTATAGGATTCCCAGATTTCATTAATCTCATGGACTTTTGGCCAAAGACGCTTCAACTCGCGTTCGTGTTTAGTGCCAAATATCTTTTGAATAATTTGCGTCAGCATCTTATTATAATTTTAAGTGATTAAAGCTATCTGTCAATATGAATTATGACAATTGGGATGTGCAGTTCGGGCAACGAGTTGCTTTGATTGAAATCGTCGAGAAACAATAAGGACATTCTTTCGTAGTTGGTTCAGCAGTAACTGGTGCCGGTTTTTTCTTTAGGCGATTCACTTGTCGGACAATAAGAAAGATCACAAATGCCACAATGATAAAATCAATGACGGTATTAATAAAGACGCCATAATTTAAAGTCGCAGCACTAGCTGCTTTTGCTTCGGCTAATGTTGA
>JBDRUR010000014.1:0-25464 GCA_039801485.1 Caldifarciminota bacterium | reverse complement strand
TTTGAAATTTGCTGAGGTCTTTGAGAGAGAATATGTATCGCAAGGTGAATATGAAAATCGCTCAATTGAGCAAACACTCGATTTAGGTTGGCGGTTATTGCGCATCTTTCCAAGAAGCGAACTCAAACGGGTACGCGATAAATTTTTAGATAAATATTTTGTCACCGGCACAACTGCTTAATAACCCACGACCAATTTGATCCGATACCAATTTATTAGCCAACCTAAAGGCTAATTTGAACGATTAGTACTGAACTCCTAACTTAATGCCGGTCTCGCAATCAAAGTTACGGGTAGCGTGGTTTAGTTACAAAGCACGTCACCGCCTTTCGGGTAAATTATCGTTCAACATCCATAACAGCCAACATTACTCTAACCAAACTAAACGCTTAAATATCAAGCCCAATAAATAGATAATTACTAAAACAAACTCCGCTGTTTCATTCCGTAAAACAAAATCCATAAGACAGCCCCCTATACTATACAGTATGGTTAAGGCATTTTTGTGATTACCTTTTGATTATCAAGAAATTATATGAAAATTCCGCTTAAAATTTTGTCTATTTATAAATAGACTTTCTCTGAAGAAATTTTAGGATTAATTTTGCTTGTTTAACAATCTATTTCAATTACTCTCCCTAATTAAATCCCATAACTGGATAACTGTCACTTTGATAGTTGCACTTTTTCATTGACTTTTAACTAATAATTTAACATAATTTATTATGCAATACCTAAAGTCTAAAAATAATTATTTAATAAAACTTGACGCTGATGAGGAAATTATCACGACACTAAAAAATTTTGTGCGAAGCAAAAAAATCAAGTCTGGATTTCTAATGGGCATCGGCACTGGTAAAGAAATTACCTTGGGCTATTATGATACCGCAAAGAAGAGTTACCACCAGCGCCATTTTCCTGATGAATACGAATTCGCCTCGTTAATCGGCAACATTAGTTATTTAGGAAAAGAGCCGGTGGTTCACATTCATTGCACGATTGGGCCAATCGACTATACGACTTATTGTGGCCATTTATTTTCAGCAAAAGTTGGTGCAACTTGTGAAATCGTCATCATCACTTTTGATAAAAAAATTGTCCGGAAAGCCGATGCCAAAACCGGACTAAACTTACTTTGGCTTGCAAATCGTTAATTTCGTGCTCATTTGTATAATATGTTTAAATTATTCGCGCCGTTCAAACCCGCTGGTGACCAACCCCAAGCAATTAAAAGTTTAGTTCAAGGTGTTAAAAGTGGCAAAAAATTTCAAACTTTATTAGGCGTAACCGGCTCGGGTAAAACCTTCACCATTGCTAATGTCATTGCTCAAATCAATCGCCCAACTATTGTCATTTCCCATAACAAAACGCTCGCCGCACAATTGTACGGTGAATTCAAACAATTCTTCCCGGAAAATGCTGTTGAATATTTCATCTCATATTATGATTATTATCAACCCGAAGCCTATGTGCCGGAAATTGATTTGTATATTGAAAAAGATGCGTCAATCAATGAAGAGATTGAACAATTACGCATTCGAGCCGCGGCGAGTCTGTTTGAACGCCGTGATGTGATCATCGTCGCTTCGGTATCATGTATTTACAACTTAGGTGAACCCGAAGAATACCAGGCATCACTTTTACCAATTAGCATTGACAAGACAATTAGCCGCGAAGAACTGATTGAAAAATTGGTTTATCTCCAATATGCTCGTAATGACACTGAACTCAAACGGTCCTGTTTTCGAGTGCGTGGCGATATTATTGAAATTCATCCTTCACACCGCAATATCGGTGTCCGCATCGAATTCAATCAAAACCGGATTGAACGAATAACAACTTTTGATCTGCTTACCCGAGCAAATATTGAACATCTGGAAAAAATTACCATCTATCCGGCAAAATATTTCATTGCGAGTGCTGACCGAATTACCCGGGCGATTACCAGCATTGAAGCCGAACTGGCGAATCGTTTAGCCGAATTAAAGTCCCAGAACAAGCTTTTAGAAATGCAACGATTAAAAACACGCACCAAGTTCGATATCGAAATGCTGAAGGAGTTTGGTTACTGTCCGGGTATTGAGAACTATTCCCGACATCTTTCTGGCCGACCACCAGGTACCCGACCATATTGTCTTTTAGACTATTTCCCCAAAGATTATTTGATGGTAATTGACGAGTCCCATCAAACAATTCCGCAAATTATCGGTATGTACAATGGCGACCGTGCGCGCAAAGAAGTGCTGGTCGAGTATGGTTTTCGCTTGCCATCAGCATTGGATAATCGCCCATTGAAATTTGACGAATTTATGTCATTAATCAATCAATGTATCTTCACTTCAGCAACACCCACCGAATTTGAAATTCGACTCAGCGGTAACCAAGTAGTTGAACAGATTGTTCGACCAACCGGCTTGGTTGACCCAGAAATGATTATTCGACCAGTAACCAACCAAGTTGATGATTTAATCAAAGAAATCCGAATTCGCGTTGAGCGAAAAGAACGGGTGTTAATAACTACTTTGACCAAAAGAATGGCTGAGGACCTCGCAGAATATTTGACTGAGATGGGTATCAGAGTAAAATATCTCCATTCAGAAATTGATGCTATTGAGCGGATTGACATTTTACGCGGTCTGCGCTTAGGTGAATTCGATGTCTTAGTCGGTATTAACCTATTGCGCGAAGGACTGGACCTACCTGAAGTCTCATTAGTTGCAATTTTAGACGCCGACAAAGAAGGATTTTTACGCGACGAACGGAGTCTTATTCAAACTGCTGGCCGCGCTGCTCGGAACCTGGCTGGTCAAGTAATTCTCTATGCCGACAATATCACCAAATCAATTAAGAATGCATTAGCTGAAGCTGAGCGTCGACGTCAAAAACAGCTCGAATACAATCGTAAACACAATATTAGACCAAAATCGATTGTAAAATCAGTTGCTGAAGTCAAAAAGACAACTATTGTTGCTGATGCCAAAACCGATTATTCAGCTGATGAAACTATTGCTGAGCTAACTCAAGGCAAAGACAAATTTGAGGCGTTAGCCAAATTAGAGTATGCGATGAAAAAAGCCGCTGATGCCTTAGAATTTGAATTAGCCGCAAAACTCCGCGACGAGATTAGAAAAATCCGCCGAGAACTGGACGAAGAAGTATTAAAAGTTCGTCGTCGCGGTAAATCTCGCATCAAATAAATTGACCATCCTCATAAAAATCAAAGAGCTCATAATTTCGGCTCTTAAACGCACTTGTAATACCTTTTTAAATCTAATGAAAATTATCTTGCCAGTATATACCTTTATCTACATCCTTTCAATCACCCCGTTACTCAAAATGTTTGGCGAATTATTAAAACCAGCAATGAAACTATTTGGTTTGCCCGGCGAATCCGCGCTGGCAATTATTCTCGGTAATTTCATCAACCTATATGCCGCAATTGGCGTGATTCCCCAATTACAACTCACCCCAAAACAAATCACAACCATTTCCTTAATGTTACTCACATCGCATAGCCAATTATTAGAGACTTCGGTCTTTATTAAACTCAAAACTAAATCAATGCTAATTCTTTTCTTACGCATAATTGTCGCAATTTTTATCGGGTTATTAATCGCACGGATATGATAATCAGCCAATATCTCAAAGGTATCTTCAATCTTTCATTAAAAACTTTTATAATTCTATTATTAGTATTTTTATTATTAGAGATAATACAACGGAGTGGTATTCTGAACAAAGCAATTCGTGCGATTGGTAGTATCATTAACTTTATGGGTTACAAAAAACAATCATCAGCACCATTGTTAGCTGGGATAATCTTAGGCATTATCTATGGTGCCGGCGTGATTGATGATATGATTAGGCAAGAAAACATCGACAAAAAGCAAGTTTTACTGGTCTCAGTATTTTTAGCAATGTGCCATGCTATTTTTGAAGACACCGGCTTATTTTTGATGCTTGGTGCCAACCTATTTTGGATAACAATTCCCCGAATCATTTTAGCAGTTGTCGTGACTTTCATCATCAACCGATTAATCCCTGACGCCTAAACGACACCAAACTCATTATTTGTTTACACCAAATTAGCTACTACCCCCCTGCAAAAAGATTAGAAATTTTCAAAAACCCACTTATTCAATACGAATTTAAGACATTGTAATTCAAAAGATTATAAAATTAATGGATACAAATCTTATCCTTGACATTTTGCCGTTTTCCAGTATAGTGGTGAAATGTGGTGATTTGTGGTGAAATATGAGGCATAAAGAAAGGGCAGGCTTATGACTTACAATCGCTTTCGCGGTCTTTACCGACGCTCGGTTGATATGAAAGGCAGGGTGGCAATTCCGAATGAATTCCGGCGGGCTCTGCCACCAGAAACAAATGGCCAATTATATTTGAGCAAAGGCCGGGACAAGACAATCGAAGTTCATCCTCTATTGGAATGGGAGCGCTTTGAAAATGAGATACTAATAAAACTCTCTAAATTTCACCCCGACCCGTTAAGGCTGCGCCGAAATCTGGCGGCAAGTGTTATTATGGTCAAGTTAGATGCTCAAGGTAGAATTTTAATCCCTAACCACTTCAAAGCATATGCCGAAATCGAAACTGAGGTCATCTTTAATGGTGTTGTTAACTATTTTGAAATCTGGAATCCTGATAATTATGAGAATTATCAAAAGAAGGCTGACGAACATTTCTTATCAGATTTAGAAAATATTGTTAAGTACTTAGACTTATCAAAAAACTTAAATATTGATTTGCAATGACCATCACGACACAGACACAATTTCACATTCCAGTGATGACCGACGAAGTCTTAAATTATCTACTACCCTCAGAAACAGATCGCAAGTCAATGATAATTGATGCCACTATTGGTGGCGGTGGCCATACCCAAGCAATTTTAGCACGCTTAAAATCCGGTATTGTTGTTGGCATTGATTGGGACAAAGAGGCGATTAGTTATGTTCAGGCACGGCTAAGTAAATATACTAATCTTTATCTTTTCCAAGCAAATTACACCGAGCTTGAGAAAATCATCAAAGAATTTCCGGATTATACTGTTCGGGGTATTTTATTCGACCTCGGTGTTTCTTGCTATCAACTATCTGCTGCTCACCGTGGTTTTAGTTATAATTTAGCCGGACCTTTGGACATGCGTTTTAATCAGTCAATACCAATGAAAATCGCCCGAGAAATTATCCAATATAGTTCTGTCAACGAACTGAACAGAATCTTTTCCGAATACGGCGAGGAGAAAAATGCCAAAAAGATTGCTCTCCAAATTGTTAACCATCGCAACCAGATTAAAACGACGGTACAATTAGCCGATGTTATCCGCCAAGCGGTGCCGAATTACAAATTGAATAAAACCCTGGCTCGAGTCTTTCAGGCATTACGGATCGTTGTCAATAATGAATTAATGAATATTAAACTTGGTTTAGAGACCGCCATAAAAATTTTAGCTGATGGTGCCCGACTCGTGGTAATTTCCTACCATTCATTAGAAGACCGAATTGCCAAACAAATTTTTCGTAGTTATGCCCAACAAGGCATTGTAAAAATTCTGACCAAAAAAACATTAAGACCGCATAAATCTGAAATATTAAATAACCCGTCTGCGCGTAGCGCACGACTAAGAGCAATTGAAAAAATCTGCTTATGAAAAAATTTATCGTAATCATCGTCTTTTTTACTGGCTTTTTAATCCTATATGTTTGGCTTCATAACTATAGTATTGCGATTACCCAAGAAGTAGTGCGTCTTCAAAAAGAATTGCAGTTATTAAAAGAAGATGCTATTCGTTTAGAGATTGAACAAAACAAAGTATTTCTTTGGGCAAATTTAGAAAATCGCGCCAAAGAGTTAAACCTAATGCCGGCTCTTAATAAGAAAACAAACACGACATTAAATTCACAATTAACCAAAGACATTGCTGTGCAGAAAAATGACGAGTAATAAAAATATCAAAATTGTTAAATGGATACTAAGTCTGTTATATCTCGGGGTCGTCGGATATGTCTTTTCATTACAGACTGTTTATCACAAATCAATTAAAAAACAAGCGGTTATCCAGCATTGTGATTCGATACCGCAGCTCGCCCAACGCGGCAAGATATTTGACACCAAAAACCGGCCAATTGTTTACAATCAATCTTCAGCGTCGATTCGGATTTTACCCAATCAGATCCGCTCCAATTGTGCTGATACCATTGCCGATATCTTGGCAGCATTTAATCTTAAACCACGTGACGAAATTCTGAATGAGTTGAATAGTCGCATCCGTCTCTTTTGGTTCAAAAAACATATCGATTATCACATTGTTAATCAATTGCGCAAAGAACTTCATCGTCACCGAGTCGACAATAGCGTTTATGTCACTGATGATTTAAAACGAGTTTATCCTTTCGGTCCCATGTTGGGTAGTTTAATTGGATTTTATGGCGAAGAACAAGGATTAGCCGGTATCGAATATTCGTTCAATACACTCTTAAGTGGCACCCCCGGCTGGTTCATTATCCAAAAAGATGCACTCGGCAACAAATACTATTGGCCATCTTATCCCTCGGTAAAACCGATTGATGGTTATGACCTGGTCTTAACAATCGATTTAGATATTCAAAGCATCGCATATCACTCTCTGGCAAAGTTTGTTGATGACTTTCAGGCACTTCACGGTTCGGTTATTATCGTCGATGTTGACGATGGCGCCATTTTAGCCTTAGCCGAGTATCCGGATTATGACCCGCAAAATTACCAAAATTATCCGGCACAGCTCTGGAAGATTTCCTCGATTGCCGATGAGTTTGAACCCGGTTCGGTTTACAAATTATTGATCTGCGCTACTGCATTATGTTCTCCTGTTAAGCAACAATTAATTTCTCGTACTTATGATGTTTCGAACGGCTATTTGTTGATCTCCGGTAAAAAAATTAAGGATGTCCATAACAACGGTATTATTTCCTTTGACGAAATCTTTATCAAATCTTCAAATATCGGTGTCTCGTTGCTATCCCAGATGTTATCGCCAACTGATTTTTATTTTATGGAAAGACGCTTTGGTTTCGGTGTTAAAACCGGCATTGAGCTGGCTGGTGAAGCCAAGGGCTTTATTGACCGACCGGAAAAATTAACGCCGCTCCGTTTTGCCAATAATTGTTTTGGACAAGGTGTCCGAGTGACTTTGTTGCAACTTTCAATGGCATATCTTGCGATCGCCAATGATGGTCTATTACTCAAACCATATATTATTAAACAAATAAGAAACAAAAATAAGGTCATCTATCAAGGAAAAAGACAAGTGGTTCGGCGAGTTTTACCCGAAGACGTCGCCCAGCAGATTAAAGAGATTCTTGCGGAAGTAGTAATTCGTGGCACTGGCCGTGCCGCACAAATTCCTGAATATTTAGTTTGTGGTAAAACCGGTACTGCTCAAAAAATCGAGCCCGACGGTAAGTATTCATCAAAAAGATCAATTATGACTTTCATCGGATTTTTCCCAAAGCAAAAACCAAAATACCTGATTGCGGTCTTAATTGACGAGCCAAAAATCTCGCGTTTTGCCGGCGAAGTAACCTGTCCCCTATTTCAAATAATTGCCCAGAAGATTATCTTATTAAACAACAAAGAATTTCACTTAAATCAATTGCCAATTGTAATGAGATAGTTATGCTGAAACTCGCTCAATTATGTCGTAATCTTCCCTGCCAAATATTTGGAGATAAGAACATTCATATAAATGGTATCGCCACTCATTCAGCCAAGGTTAAGAATAATTTTCTTTTTGTTGCCCTTGATGGCTATTGCACTAGTGGCAAACAATATATTGATGATGCGATAAAAAATGGCTCAATTGCAATTGCGCTCAACGATGGTAATCTAATTCATAAAAAACTCGATGAATATCACTCAAAAATCACCTTCATCAAAGTCAATGACCCGCAAAACTTTTTGGCTCAGATTTGTAATCGCTTTTATAATTTCCCCTCAAAAAAACTTACTTTGATTGGTATTACCGGAACAAATGGAAAAACAACTACTTCTTATTTAATAAAATCGATAATTGAAAATACCCATCAGAGAGTTGGTCTCATCGGCACGATAAAATATTACGACGGACATCGCTGGCTACCGTCACCAAATACCACGCCGGATGCGTTATATTTCAATGAATTCTTAAGTAAATTGGTTAAGAAAAAGATTCGCTATTGTGTTTCAGAAGTGTCTTCCCATGGTTTAGCATTAAATCGAGTTGCTGGCTTAAATTTCAAAATTGCAATTTTCACCAACCTGGGTAACGATCATTTGGACTTTCATAAAACGAAACAAGCCTATGGTAAAACAAAACTTAAACTATTTAAAAATCTATCAGCAAAAGATTATGCAATTATAAATCTTGATGATAAGTTTTCTAAAACAATAATAGCTAACACCAAAGCAAAAATAATTGGTTATACGCTGAAGAATATTCAATCAGTTAATAAAAATCTTCAAGATATCTTCTGGGCAAAAATTAACAAATTAACCCCTAACTACACTGAGGTGATTGTGCAAAGCAAAAAAACACCATCGCAATTAATTAAATTTCCATTGATTGGTAAACACAATCTCTATAATCTTTTGGCCGCTTATGCTTGTGCTCGGATATTAAAGATTGCTCACCATAATATTAAAATTGGATTAGAAAAAATCAGACCGGTTGCAGGCCGACTCCAGAAAATAGCCAATAACCGCCAACTAAATATTTATATCGACTATGCCCACACCGCTGACGCACTAAAACAGGTGATTTTAACAATCAAGAGTATCACCAAAGGCAAACTAATTGTCGTATTTGGCTGTGGTGGTAATCGCGACAAAACTAAACGACCGAAAATGGGAAGAATCGCCACTACCTATGCCGATTATGTGATTATTACTTCTGATAACCCACGTAACGAAAATCCCGAAACAATCATTGATGATATTATTAAAGGGGTTGTAAAACAAAATTATCAACGAATTGTTGACCGAAGACAAGCGATTGAACATGCAATAAAAATTGCCAAGCCTTGTGACTCAATCATCATTGCGGGCAAAGGTCATGAACAATATCAAATAATTGGCAATAACTATCTACCGTTCTCTGATCGGCAAGTTGTAATCAACGCCTTAAAAAATATAAATCAAGCATAAGTATGTTATATCATTTATTATATCCATTAAAAGAATATTTTGGACCACTAAATCTATTTCGCTATATTACCTTTCGAGCGGCTTATGCCGGCGCACTGTCATTACTTTTATGTTTGATATTAGGTCCCTGGGTAATACGAAAGATTAAAAAAATGGCGATTGGCCAAAACATCCGAGACGAAGTTCCTAAGCAACACCAAATCAAAGCCGGCACCCCAACAATGGGTGGTATTTTGATGCTGGTCGCAATTTTAATTGCGACTTTATTGTTTGCTGATTTAACCAATCGTCATATTCTTTTAGGGTGTTTCATCATTGTTGCTTATGGCTTATTAGGCTATGCCGACGATTATTTAAAAGTTAAAAAAATGAGAGCACGGGGGTTAAAAAAACGAGTCAAACTATTCTTTCAAATTTTCTTCGCACTAATTGTCGGTCTCATTTTATACTACTACCCGATGCAAAGTGAAATTAAAACCGTCACAAATGTTATATTCTTAAAAAACTTTCAAATTGATTTCCGGTTGTTTTACATTCCATTTGTCATATTTGTCATGACCTTGACCTCAAATGCCGTAAATCTTGCTGACGGTTTAGATGGGTTATCGGCCGGTTTACTTGGTATTAGTGCTGCTGGTTATGCGGTCCTGGCTTATGTATCGGGTCATGCTAAAATCGCAGAATATCTTAACATTTTATTTGTCCCAAGTGCCGGCGAAATGACTATTTTCTGTTTTGCGGTTTTGGGCGCATGTTTAGGATTTCTTTGGTTCAATACTTTCCCGGCGCAGGTCTTTATGGGCGATACCGGTTCATTACCATTAGGAGCGATCATTGGATTTGCGGCAATTGTTACCAAACATGAATTTTTACTATTGTTTATTGGCGGTGTTTTTATCATTGAAGCCCTAACCGTATTTTTACAAGTCATCTATTTTCATCTCACTAAAGGCAAACGCATCTTTCGGATGGCACCGCTTCATCACCATTTTGAATTATGTGGCTGGCCTGAACCTAAAATTGTCGTTCGCTTCTGGATAATTGGTATTTTGTTAGCAATTTTAGCCGTATCGACTTTAAAGATTAGATAAACTATGGTTGAAATAACTAAAAACAATCGACGAGTTCTTAATAAAGCAATTGTGATTGGATTTGGTCGCGTTGGACAATTTATTAGCCAATTTTTGGTCCATAACGGTATAACAGTTTTAGGATATGACGACGATCAAACCGTGTTTCAACAGAAAAGATTAGCTAACATTATTAATAATCCCAACTTTAAAATCCTAAATAGATCTCAGTTTACTGTAAAAGAACTCAACGCCGATTTTACGATCATCAGTCCCGGTGTTTCGGCTCAAAGTAATATTATCAAATATCTTAATAAAAATAATATCCCAATCTATGATGAAATTGATTTTACTCAAGAAACAATCAATCGCCGTTGTCAAAATAATCAATGGCAACCGATACTAATCGCGATCACCGGCACAAATGGTAAATCAACTGCCACAAGTCTTTTGGGACGGATGCTGGCTTCAGCCGGTAAAGATATCTTTTGGGGTGGAAATTTAGCACCGGGATTACCATATTCGGTTGCTTTATTTCAAAACCTTAAAAATTACTATGTATTAGAAGTATCAAGTTTCCAACTGCGTCGCATTGACAAATTCCATCCCCAAATCGCTATTCTCTTAAACATCACTGCTGACCATCTTGACCAACATGCTTCACTTAGTGAATATCAAAATACCAAGTTCCGAATTTTTCGCAATCAAACCACTGATGACTATGCAATTCTTAATGCCGATGACAAAACGATAATGTCAAAAATTCACCAACTGGCCAATTCTCAAAAAATCTTATTTTCGAAACAGGTCAAAACTAATGGCGCCTATATTAAAGATAACATTATTTACTATCGCAATGAAAATATTGTTCGTTTAGATAGAATTAATCTCTTGGGCTCGCAATATTATGACAGCATTTTAGCTGCGGTCACTTGTGCTAAGATACTTAAGGTAAAAAATTCAATAATTGCCAATGTCTTACAAAACTTTTCCGGGATTGAACATCGTTTGGAATTTGTCGACGAAATTCGTGGCGTTAAATATATTAACAATTCGATGTGTACTAATCCAACTGCTGGCAGCGCCACCTTAGATGCTTTTTCGCAACCAGTGATTCTGATTACTGGTGGTAAAGAAAAGAATCTTGATATTATACCATATATAAGATCGATCATTGCCAAAGCGAAAATTGCCATCCTTTTTGGCGAAAATCGCCACCGGTTAGCTAGTTTGTTAAAGAAAGAAAACTATCATAATTACCGCTTAGCCAACTCACTGAAACAGGCAGTAAAAATCAGCCATCAATTGGCTTTGCCTAATGATATTGTGCTGTTCTCACCGGCATTTGCCAGTTTTGATTTATTCCAAAATTTTCAAGAGCGTGGTAATGCCTTTAAGGAGTATGTCTATGAGCTTACATAATAATCGAATTACACCGATTGTTTCACCATTCAAACCAACTTCATCGATTGATACCTGGATTCTAATCGCCACCTTAGTTTTAGTTATGATTGGATTAATAAGTGTTTATTCGGTAACAATGAATCTGGGCATAAGTTATTTAAAGAATCAAGCAATCAGAATTATTATCGGCTTAGTTGCGATGATTATTGGTTTTGCGATACCATATAAGCTATATGAAGGTAAGACAAAAGATATCATTTTAATTATTACAATTTTCCTTTTAATTTTGACTTTAATTTTCGGGCGAAAAGTTGCTTTTGCCCGAAGATGGGCATTATTCTTTCAAACCGCGGAATTTGCCAAATATTCGCTAATAATCTGGTTAAGTGGTTATTTTGCCAATCTTAAAGAGAAGCAGCGAAAAATCGAACTTAAAAAGAATTTGATTAAATCATTTCCTTATTTTCCGTTATTCACCGTCGTTGTTATCATTGGATTATTATTGTTACAACCAGCAATCGGAACCAGTTTTATTTTAGCAATATCTTCATTATGTTTATTTTTTATTGTTGGTGTGCGTCTAAAGCATATATTATTAATTAGTACCATTAGTATCGTTTTATTTGTTGTTTCGATTTTGACTATACCTTATGCTAAGTCCCGATTTGAAAAGTTTTGCCAGGGTATTACTTATCAACAGCGGCAATCTCGCATTGCTATTGGTTCTGGTGGCATAATTGGGGTAGGCTTAGGCGAAGGTAAACAAAAACTCCATTTTCTACCAAAAGCACACACTGATTTTATTTTTTCGGCATTTGCTGAAGAAACTGGTTTAATTGGCAGTCTGATTATGTTATCTTTGTTTTTTGTATTGTTCATGCGTGGATTTAAAATCGCTGCCCAGACCAATGACTTTTTTGGTCAATATCTCGTACTTGGCATTAGTATTATGCTCTTTTTATACGTTTTAGTTCATTTGGCGGTGGCGTTAAAATTGATGCCGACTACCGGTCAACCATTGCCATTTATCTCCTACGGCGGCAGTGCGTTGGTTAGCAACTTATTTGCCGTTGGGATTATTTTAAATATATCAAAGTATCGGAGAAACACCTATGAAAACGGTATTTATCATCGCCGGCGGAACTGGCGGACATATCTTCCCAAGTATCGCGATTGGTGAACAGTTGTCCGCAATTGGAATTAAACCGATTTTTATTGTGAGACGCAACATAAAAGATATTCAATTAGTAACACAGCATGGATTCCAGTCATTATCGATTCCCGCTAGTGGTTTTGTCGGTAAAAATCTTATAGCACGATTGATTTTTATTGTAAATTTCCTAAAAGCAATGATTTTATATCCACTATTGCTTAAAAGACATAAGCCACAGGCAATTATCGCCAGCGGTAGTTTTACATCGTTAGTCCCAGTACTCTGGGCAATATTTGGTAATCGAATATTCTTTTTATTAGAACAAAACTGTATTCCTGGTCGTTTCACTAAATACTTCGCCCATTGGGCAAAAGAAGTCTATATTGGTTTGCCTTTAAAAACAAAAATTAAAGGGAATTTAATCTATACCGGTAATCCGTTACGCTCCTCAATAATCAATGCTTTAAACAAAAAAGACATAGCACCTAAAAATAAAATTTTGGTATTAGGTGGCAGTCAAGGTGCAAATTTTTTAACCGTAAATGTTATTGAATTAGCGGCGCGGATGCCGCAGTTAAATTTTATTATTCAGACCGGTGAGAAAATGTTAGCGACTGCTCAGAAATTAGTAAAAACTAATAACTGTGAATTAATTGGTTTCACACCTTCACCTGAAGAATTATATTTGAAAGCAAAAGTAGTAATATCCCGTGCTGGCGGTATGGTCTTGTCAGAAATTTTGTTCTTTGGTATCCCATCAATTTTAATACCCTTCCCATTTGCCACAGATAACCACCAAAGAGCGAATGCTCAGTTTTTAGCCCAAAATAATGCTGCCATTGTTATCGACCAGAACCGCCAGCAAGGGATATCTGAAAAATTTATATCGCAATTACAGCACAATCTTCAATGCTTGCTCGCAAATGAAAACCAACTGAACACCATGAGTAAAAATGCTAAAGCCATTTCAAAAGCAAATGCCGCTTCGGTAATCGCTGAGAGAATTTTTCGATATCTTAAATAGCAGATATGAATCGTTAATTTATTTAGCAAAATGTTTGGAAAAATTAAGCATATCCATTTTATTGGTATCGGTGGTGCTGGTATGTCCGGAATCGCATTAATTCTACATAATTTGGGTTACCAAGTCACCGGTTCTGATATTGCAAAAACTGAGTTAACTGAAACTTTAAGTAAGAAAGGCATTAAAATATTTTATGAACACAAACCAGAAAATTGTCAGGGCGCAGAAGTTATTGTTTATTCTTCAGCAATTGATGCGTCTAACCCGGAAATAACATATGCCCACAACCATAAAATCCCGGTTATCCCGCGGGCAGAAATGTTAGGTGAATTGATGCGGATGAAGTTTTCGATCGCAATATCCGGTACTCATGGTAAAACTACTGTTACTTCCCTAATCGGCGCAATGCTTGAACATGCTGAATTTAACCCGACGGTTATCATCGGTGGCCGCGTGCTTGGAGCTGAAACCGGAGCAAAACTTGGTCAGGATTATTTGGTAGCTGAAGCGGACGAAAGCGACCGGTCATTTTTATTGTTATACCCAACAATTGCCGTAATTACCAATATTGAACGCGAGCATTTAGATTACTATAAAAACTTGTCAGCAATTAAAAAAGCATTTGTTGAGTTTGCTAATAAAGTTCCCTTTTTCGGCTCAGTAATACTCGGAGTCGACTGCCCAGCAGTAAAAAAAATTATTCCATATCTCAAACGAGAATATATCACTTACGGATTGGATAAATCGGCACAGGTTCGCGCTGAAAATATTAAATTATTTGACTTTAAATCACAATTTGATTTACATTATAATGGTCAAGTCGAACAGTTTATTGTTAATTTACCCGGTATTCATAATATCCAAAATGCTCTGGCAACAATCTGTGTCGGGTTAAAGTTAGAAGTTCCGATGTTAAAAATAAAAGAAACATTAGCAAACTTTGCTGGCGTTCATCGACGACTAGAATTAAAAGGCAAAAAAAATGGCATCATCGTTTATGATGATTATGGCCATCACCCAACTGAAATAAAAGCAACCTTAACAACCTTACGTCATGCATACCCAGAATCACAAATTTATGTTATTTTTCAACCTCATCGTTATACCCGAACAATGTATTTAGCCAAGGATTTTGCTGATAGTTTTGATTCAGCCGATGTCTTAATACTAACTAAAATTTATCCGGCATCAGAACCGCCGATTGCTAATGTCTCGTCGCAATTAATCATCGATGCGATTCAATCAAAAAATACCTCGACTAAAAAATTGAGGCAATTAGAATTGATTTACAAGGAAAATTTTCCGGAAATTGTTGACTACTTACTTGCACGTTTAAATAAAAATATCAAAAACAATATTGTAATTGTCACCCTCGGCGCCGGCAACATTTGGCAGGTCGGCAATGAATTATTGAAACATTTATGATAACCGCTAATCAAGAAAAATTTAATTTTAGGTCTGTCCCACTTTCGCACTATACGACGTTTCGCATCGGTGGCAAAGCCCAAATGTTTTGCTTAATTTCAACTTTAAAGCAACTTAAAGAAGTTATTGATTTCGCACGTAAAAATACATTTCCAATAAATATTATTGGTAATGGCTCGAATCTACTGATCTCTGATCAAGGACTTTCAGGCATCACAATCAAACTTACTGGTGACTTTGATTTTATTGAAAATATTAGCGAAAAACATACTGATAAATTTACTGAATTAAAAAACAATTATGTCTTTTTGAAAATCGGTTCGGCAACACCATTAAAAAAACTTATTCGCTATAGTGTTAATCATTCATTAACCAGCGCCGAATTTCTCTGGGGAATTCCTGGAAGTTTTGGTGGCGCGGTTATTTGTAATACCGGCGCATTTGGGCATTCAATCGGTGATCTAATTGTTGAACTAACCGGTATTCAAGCTGATGGTCAAATAAAAACCCTCAATCGACGTCAAATAACATTTCGTTATCGCAAAACTATTTTACCGGAATATCTTATTATTACTGAAGGTATAATCAAATTAACCCACGGTGAAATAAAGTCGATAAAATCAAAAATAGCCGAATATCAGCAAAAAAGAAAAGCAACCCAACCGACCGGGCTTTGTGCCGGTTCTGTTTTTAAAAATCCGGAATCGGTACCAGCTGGTAAATTAATCGATGATTGCCATCTTAAAGGATTAAGCATCGGTAATGCTTACGTTTCAGAAAAACACGGAAATTTTATAATCAATCGTGGACACGCCCAATTCAATGATATTTACGAGCTAATTCAAATAATAAAAAGTATTGTTGAAAAAAAATATAATATAATTTTAGAAGAAGAAATACAAATTCTACCAAAAATTAAAACTTTAAATAGTTGGAGGTAACAATGGCTAAATCAAAAAAAATACTGGGCATTGACATTGGCACAACCAAGATCGCCACTGTTATTGCTGAGCTCGACAATTCCGGCCGGATAAATATTCTGGGACAAGGAATATCTTCGCCTGAAGGATTTAAAAATGGCGTCGTTAACAATTTGGAAAAAGCGGTAGTTTCAATGGCAGAGGCAATTGAATCTGCCGAAAATACTGCAAATGTTAAGGCAAAAAACACTGAAATCTATGTGGGTATTGCTGGCGAGTATATAAAATATTTAACCAGTGTCGGAACCGCACCGATAAACAATCCGTCAAAAGGGATTACTAACAAAGATATCAATGAGTGTATCAAGCAAGCCCAGACAATCCGCCTACCCAACGATGAGCAGATAATCCATTTAATCCCAAATCAATTCATCGTTGATGGCCAACGAGGTATTCGAAATCCACTCGGTATGTTTGGCTTTCGATTAGAAGTGGAAACGCTCCTTATCATTGGGTCAATATCAGCAATTGAAAATATCCATCGCGTTTTAGATAGCTTGGGATTAAAAATCTCATCTTTAGTCCTGCAACCTGAAGCATTATCATTAGTGGTTGCCGAACCCGATGATAAAGATTTAGGAGTAGCGATTGTTGATATTGGCGGTATTACTAATGTCTCAATTTATAAAGACGGTGTCTTAAAATATTACAAAACAATTCCGCTCGGCGGCATAAATTTAACCAAAGACATTTCAATTGGTTTACGAACTCCTTACAAAAAAGCCGAAGAAATTAAGAAGCTTCATGGTTCGGCGATGGTCAGTTGTATTGCCCATGAAGAACCAATTATTATTGAAGATATAAGTGGTCGCACCAACCGACAAATATCCAAAAGATTATTGACTTCAATAATTGAAATGCGACTTGAAGAAATTTTACAGCACATTAATGAAGTTATTAGCAGCGCTAACATAAAAGAATCGTTAGGCAGCGGAGTAATTTTAGCTGGCGGTACGTCAAAACTTAACGGTATCGAT
Organism: Caldifarciminota bacterium; assembly: GCA_039801485.1. GTDB lineage: Bacteria > Hydrothermota > Tepidihabitantia > Tepidihabitantales > CAIPLT01 > JBDRUR01. The sequence goes on along the minus strand of JBDRUR010000014.1, from coordinate 8,251 downwards.
ATCCTTGCTGAACAAATATTTCAGTTGCCAGTAAAAATCGGAAGCCGAGAAAATATCGCTGAAGGGCAAACACCATTTGACTCAGTTTACGAAACCGCCCTCGGTTTAGTCCATTACGGTCTCAATGGTAACAATCGATATCTGATGCCCGGCAATAATCTTTTTGAACAGTTACTACAAACTATAAAACAGTTATTTGTATAATTAAAACCAAAAGGAGTAAGAAATGATTGAACCAGTAGTTGAACGAAATTTAGCAAAAATTGCGGTCATTGGTGTTGGCGGTGCTGGAAATAACGCCATCAACCATATGATTGAGGCAAAACTTGAAAATGTCGAATTCTTTGCAATCAATACTGACTTACAAGCGTTATCAATGAATTTGGCGGAAAATCGTATTCAAATCGGCGCACAAATTACCGGCGGTCTTGGTTCCGGTGGCAATCCCGATTTAGGGAGAAAAGCGTGTGAAGAATCCCTTGATTTAATTAAAGATATTTTGACTGGATATGATTTAATTTTTCTGGCTTGTGGTGAAGGCGGTGGCACCGGAACCGGAGCGACACCGTTGATTGCTGAAGTTGCGAAAGCCCAAGGTGCAATTGTTGTTGCAGTCGTTACTAAACCCTTTGAATTTGAAGGTAAAAATCGCATGCAGCAAGCACTTCAGGGTATTGAGCAACTTAAAAATAAAGTTGACACGCTAATTGTCATTCCAAATCAAAAATTAATTTCAACCTACGGTCAGATGTCATGTTTCCAGGCATTTCGGCTGGCAGATGATGTTTTACTTAATGCCGTCAAAGGTATTTCTGATTTAATCACCCAACCCGGAATAATCAACATTGACTTTGCCGATGTCCGTAATGTGATGCTTCAAAAAGGCGGGGCACTAATTGCTACTGGCATTGCAAGTGGCGATGGCCGAGCAACCGAAGCCGCCCATAAGGCAATCTCGTCCCCGCTCATTGAAGAAACCAACATTGAAACCGCAACAAAAATATTACTAAATATTGCTGGCGATGAAAAAATGACCCTTCAAGAAGTAAACGAAGCAGCCACCATTATTCATAATGCCACTAATGGGCACGCGGATATCCGTTTTGGCGCTACCAAAGACAAAAATCTAAAAGATGCGATCCGAGTCACAGTAATTGCTACCGGTATTGAAGAATCATTGCCAAAATTTGCTGATATTGTTGACTTGTTAAATTCTGATGAACTCTTCCCAATCCGTCGTCGGGTAAAAAAAGGCGAAAATGTTGTTATTGATAAAAACAATCTTGATATTCCAACATTTCTAAGACGCCAAATCGATTAAGTCCGATGATGAAATGAAATAAAAAAATATTTCATAAACAATTTAGTTATAAAATTGTGAGAGCGATGTAGTATAAGATATCGCAACCACACTGGATTAGCGCAGATTACGCCTGAGCCAGGCAAAACTTCTGTCTTAATTCGTATGACTTTACCTGACCTTAATCCTTAACCCTAACCTTTAGCCAATCCAGCACGCCTGCTTGAACCTAATGCTCTTTACCATCCTGAGAGCGCTGCCGACTTCTAATCTGACGCATATACTAACAAGTATTCAGCATCTTTTACTGCCAACGAATTATCATTCGATTTAGAAATCAAATCTCTTTTTAATTCTTAGAACTAACCGGAGCCCAAGTCCCACTACCCGAGTGCATTCGGGGTATGCCCCCGCCCGTATCCTAAAGGTCAAAGTTAATCTTCTTACAACCCTATATGTTAGACTCGTTTTTTAATAAAAAGTTTCAGCAAACATTTTAAGCAGTAAAACTCATATTAGAAGTTCTGATAAATACTATTTTGGCTGTCCCCTATTTGCACGCGTATCTTCAACATGCTCAACTAAATTATCTTAACTAAACAAAAACTATCCTATTTCTTCTGCGCCAAAAACTCGGTTATTATCTCTTTCAAATCCGGTTTTGATATTTCTTTTAAACTATATTCAACATTGACGATTTGTTTATTAACTTTCAGCACCCGGGTTAAATTAACTGGTGTTGCTTCAATGACGATATCTGCCGGCGTGTTATTGATTGTATCTTCTAATTCTTTAATTTGTTCTTGACTATAGCCGAGCGCTGGCAGACATTTCTTTAAATGTGGATATTTTTCATAGGCGTCAAGAATTGAACCAGTGGCAAATGGTAAGGGCTCGACAATTTCACCGGCACCGTATCTTTGCGCCGCGACCATTCCGGCACCGTATTTCATTTCACCATGAGTAAGCGTTGGACCATCTTCAATAACTAACACCCTTTTCCCTTTTATCATTTCAGAATTAGACACTGATAATAAAGAATGTGCCTCAATAACTTGGGCATTTGGATTATATACTTTCAAATTTTCTTTAATAATATTGACATCTTTAGGGTCAGCCGAATCCATTTTATTTATTATAATTACTTGTGCTGATTGGAAAAGAATACTGCCCGGGAAATAGCTAATTTCATGGCCCGGACGAAGTGGGTCGACCACGACAATTAACAAATCCGGTTTAAAGAATGGAAAATCATTGTTGCCGCCATCCCATAAAATTATATCGAAATCTTTTTCTGCCTCATTTAGAATTTTCTCATAGTCAACGCCAGCAAACACCGTTGTATTTTTTTCAAGATGTGGTTCATATTCTTCGCGCTCTTCAATTGTGCAATTAAACTTATCTAAATCTTCAACCTTTTCAAATCTTTGGACTATCTGTCGCTCTAAATCACCGTAAGGCATTGGATGTCTGATGACACAGAAATTTTTCTTCATATCTCGTAAAATCTCGGCAATATGACGGGTAGTTTGACTTTTCCCGGCACCGGTCCTGACAGCACAAACCGCAATGACTGTTTTTTTCGATTTCAATTGTGTTGACCGCGGACCTAACAACCAATAATCAGCACGATTAGCCAAGGCTTTGCTTGCTCGTTCCATTACATAATTATAACTAACATCCGAATATGCAAAAACAACAATGTCAACGCGATATTTTTTTATTAATTCTGATAATTGTTCTTCCGGATAAATCGGAATCCCATTTGGATATAACTTACCGGCTAAAACTGGTGGATAAAGACGATTATCAATATTAGGTATCTGAGTAGCGGTAAAGGCAACTACTTCGTATTCTAATTTATCTCGGAAAAAAACATTAAAATTATGAAAATCTCGACCCGCTGCCCCCATAATAATAACTTTTCTTCTTTTCGGATTCATTGCGCCCCCATAAAATTACTAAAATAAGATAATAATTGTGTTACCAGCGTGCATGTGTTATTTATAATTTTTCCGATATCGACTTGGCTTGTAAAAATAGTGCTAAATAATCTCGACCACCGGCTTTGGAATCAGTCCCAGACATATTAAATCCACCAAACGGATGAACGCCGACTAACGCGCCGGTGCATTTCCGATTAATGTATAAATTGCCACAATGCAATAATTTTTTTGCCTTGTTAATTTTCTCACGATTACGAGAATAAAATGCACCGGTTAGACCGTATTCAGTATTATTGGCAATTTTAATACTATCTTCAAAATCTTTTGCTTTAATTATTGCTAATACCGGACCAAAGATTTCTTCTTGAGCGATTCGGGCATTGGGCTGTACATCAGCAATCACAGTTGGTTCAATAAAATATCCTTGCTTGGCTAAAGTCGATTCTTTACCACCGCTAATCAGTCTACCTTCCCGTTTGCCAATCTCAATATATTCCATAATTGACTTATAGGCATTGGCGTTGATTACCGGTCCCAAATAATTTTCGAAGTTTTTAGTTGGACCGACTTTTATTCTTGCAACCGCATCGGCAACCATCTTAACAAATTCATCATAAACATCTTGATGAATAATCAACCTAGAACATGCCGAACACTTCTGACCCTGAAAACCAAATGCCGAAGCAATAACACCGCCCAGCGCATCATTTAGGTCGGCTTCATTGTCAATAATAATAAAATCCTTACCGCCCATTTCGGCAATAACGCGTTTAATCCAAATCTGTCCCGGTTGGGTTTTACCGGCTAATTCAACAATATTTAGTCCAACTTCTTTTGATCCCGTGAACGCAATAAATCTTGTTTTCGGATGGCTAACTAAATAATTACCAGCAATCGAACCCGGTCCAGTAATAAAATTTATTACGCCGTCGGGAATTCCTGCTTCAATCATCACTTCCATAAACTTTTGGGCAATTAATGGCGCATCGCTCGAGGGTTTTAACACCACCGTATTGCCACAAACAACCGCGGCTGAAGTCATGCCACAAAGAATTGCCAATGGAAAATTCCAAGGCGGAATAATAATACCAACACCTAACGGTATATATTTTAACTCATTTAATTCGCCGGGATAGGGTGTTAGCAGTTGGTCTTGGGAATATCGAATCGCTTCTCGCCCATAAAATTCTAAAAAATCGATCGCTTCGGCAGTATCGGCATCGGCTTCAACCCAGTTTTTGCCAACCTCGTAGATCATTGTCGCATTCAGTTCAAACCGATGCTTGCGCATAATGTTCGCGGCCCTTAATAAAATTGCCGCTCGTTCTTTGGTTGACATCCATTTCCATTCTTCAAATTTTTCGAGTGCCGATTGCATAGCCAACTCGGCTTCTTTTTCTGATGCTTTTTGAAAAACGGCCAAAACCTCGTCTTTTTGCGATGGATTATAGGAATAAAATTTATCCTTTGCTTTGACTGCTTTACCGTTAATTATTAAATCATATTCTTTACCAAATTCTTTACTTAGATTATCTAAAGCCAATCCTTGTTTTTTATAATTAATCTCATTGGTAAAATCAGTCAAAGGTTCATTCACAAAATCTTTTAACATATTGCCTCCGAAAATAGAAATTTAAAATTATAATATTATATAAAAAAATATGATACTTTTCAAGAAAAACTTACATAAGTTAAATTAAAGATTGACTTACAACATGATATTATTATAATGAATTTTTACACTATGAAATTCATTTATTCGGACAAATACGAGGTAAATATTGGTCCCCATGTATTTTCAACTCAAAAATATCGATTAATTAAACAACGCCTGATTAGTGAGAATTTAGCCAAAAATCAGGATTTCATCTATCCAAAACCTGCCAAAATTGAAGATGTTGCTTTAGTTCACACTAAAGCGTATATTGATGATATGCTTAACCTTCGCTGGACAGCACGGACGATTAGATCCGAATTACCCTTAACTTCCGAAATTATTGAAGCTTACTTTATTCATGCTCAAGGAACAATTCTTGCTTGTCAGGAGGCATTAAAGAAGGGCATCGGTTTTCATCTTGGTGGCGGTTTCCATCATGCCTTTCCTGATCACGGCGAAGGATTCTGTTACATTAACGATGTCGCGGTTGGCATTAAAAAAATGCAGTCATTAAAATTAATCAGGCGCGCAGCGGTTATTGATTGCGACTTACATCAAGGAAATGGCACTGCCCGAATTTTCCAAAATGATGATAGCGTTTTTACATTTTCAATTCATCAAGAGAATCTCTACCCAATCAAAGAAAAATCCGATTGGGATATTGGTTTGGATAACGGCACTACTGATAAAGAATATTTAGATAAACTACAACCAGCCGTCGAAAAAATTTTATCGGAACATAAACCAGAATTAGTTGTTTATGTTGCCGGTGCTGACCCATTTTTTATGGACCAGTTAGGTGCGTTGCGGCTAACTAAGGCCGGTCTGATAAAACGTGACGAAATTATCATCCATAGTTGTTGGAAAAATAAGATACCAATTGCTGTCACGCTGGCTGGTGGTTATGCTTTTGATATTAATGACACTGTCGATATCCACCTCAATACTTGCAAAGTTTGTTTAGCAACTGTCCAACAAAAAATAATCGAAGTCGCAAAAAAGTAATATTGATAGAAATCGTCAAGACAATTTGTTAATTCGCATAAATAAAAATGTCAATTAAAATTATTCATATTCTGCACCACTCTCCATCCTGGACTTCGACTAATCTTGAAGATGATATCTTTGATGGTTGGCATGTAAGAACCGCCAAGGCAATACAAAAACTTAAAATTAACAATTGCCAAATTGAATGTTGGCTACCAGAAAAAACTTATAAAAAAACTTTACGCATTGAACGTAACGGCTTAGTTTATCGAATATTCCCCTCTGAAGCACTTAGCAACACCCGTGAATTTTCTTTACCAATGATTAAAGCAATTAAGCAAGAAAAATCAACACCGATTTTATTACATCTCCACGGAATATTTAATTATTTAACTTACCTGATTACCTGGAAGTTTGGCCATTTACCGATTGTTGTTCAGCATCATGGCGATTGCCCGCCAATAATGTTATTAAAACTTCGTCCATTACTTTACTCGATTTTGCCATTATTACAATTAGAACAGTTTCTATTCTGCCGATCACTAAAAAAAATTGATCATTTCTTTTGTCTAACTAAACAAATCCAATTATCATTAAATCGGCTTGGTATTAAGAATAAAATATCGCTACAAAGTATGGGTGTTGAGTTCGACCTTTTCCCTGAAATTGAGCGAATTTCTGCAAGGCAGAAACTCAATTTACCAATAAATTCGCATATTATCTTGTATGTTGGCAAATTAAATACTTTAAAAGGCGGCGATAAACTTATTGCAGTTTTTAAACGGTTGAAACAAAAATATGATATTACTTGTGTTGTTGTCGGGGCATCGCAATCTGACGAATTTTTCCAACTAGCCCAGAAAAACGGTATCATTATTTTCCCACGACAACCTCATAACAGCCTTAATTTATTTTATCACGCCGCTGATGTTTATCTTTATCCGTGCGACAAAAATATTAAATTCTGGTCCGGCATCGGTATTAGCACCTTAGAAGCAATTGCCTGTAATTGTCCAGTTGTCTCGCCAACCCTGAGCCATTTTCCAAATGATTATCACCGGATCGGATTTTTTGCTGAAAATATTAATGAAATGGTCGATGCGATTGAATATGTCTTTCTACATCCTGAACAATATCATGGCATTCGAAAATATGCTTTAGCATATTACGACTGGTCAAAAATTGCCGATAATACTTATTACATCTATCAAAAATTATTTAAAAAATATTATAACATCACCTTAACCAAAGCCAATGACCAATAGAATTGTTTTTATTGCTTGGCAACTTACTACCCGCACGAGAACATTGGCTCAACATCTTTCGGCTGACATCATTTCATTTGAAAAACATTTTGCCAACCCATTTTTTCGGATGTTTCATTATTTACTTTTAGCATTAATAACACTCCACAAGTTATTCTCAAATAAGTATCGGATAATTTTTGTCCAAATTCCGCCGATTCAATCAGCAGTAGTTGCACTTTTTTATACGCGACTAACTAAAGCAAAAATTATCTTTGACACTCATTCTGTTATTTTCTTCCCCCAAAAATTCCATCAAAAATTATATTTACAATTATATCGTTATTTAATTAAGTATCCAACACTTAATATTGTTCACAATCAAAAGATATTAAATTATCATTATCTAAAAAAATCAAAAACCGTAATGCTCGAAGATAAATTACCATTTAATCTTTGCCCGAAATCAGCAATAAATCACAAAAAGAAAATCGGGATCATTTGTAGTTACCATCAAGATGAACCAATAAATGAAATCTTTAAAGCCGCTGAATCATTGCCTGAATATAACTTTTATTTTACGGGTAAATCTGCAAAAATTCCAAAACCGATCGCAGCTAATATCAATTTTACTGGTTATTTAAGTAACGATGACTATGAAAAGTTTCTAACCAGTGTTGATTTAATAATCGTTTTAACTAAACGACCTGATACAGTTTTATGTGGTGCTTACGAAGCGGTGAGCATCGGTAGACCATTAATTACATCAAACACCGATGCCCTCCGACTCCATTTTTACAAGGGGACAATCCATACCGCCAATAATTCTCAAGCTATTATCAACGCTATCAAAACTGCTTTTACAAATTATCAGCAACTATCCGCTGAAATTATTGAATTACGAAGAGCAAAGGAAACCGACTGGCAGAAACAATTTGAGGTTGTTAATAATTATTTATGCAAGCAATAAAAAATTTTATAATTCTTTTTATTGGTGACATTGTCAATTATCTCTTAAACTTTTTTGTAGTTATTTATCTGGCACGGATATTGGGGGTAACTAATTTTGGCATTATTAATTTTGCTTTTGCTTTTTATGGCTTTAGCACTTTTATTA
>JBDRUR010000013.1:0-25798 GCA_039801485.1 Caldifarciminota bacterium | reverse complement strand
CATATTTATAATCTGTCATGCTGAGTTTAGTTCAGCAGTTTATTTGTTTCAAATCATAAGACCCTGAAGCAAGTTCAGGGTGACAAATATCTACAATGCTATTTTTATCTCTTTATGTCTCTCTAATATTTTGTCGGCAAGTATATCCAATCTATTAAAATCTTCAACCTTTGGATAACCTTTAACCATTACTGGTTCCAGCATTTCTACTTTCAAATTTGGTATCATCTCCCCAATCTTTTCAACGATTTTGCTTGCCCAACCATAAGAACCGATGATTGAAGCAAATTTTGTCTTGGGTCTTAACGCATTCGCTAAGTAAACTGCATAAATTACTTGAGGGTGTGGTCCGGTAAGAACTGTTGAGGTGCCAATGACAAGTGTTGCCGCATCAACTAATGCCATTGCCAATTCGCCGACATCGGTTTTAGTTAGATTAAACGGTTTAGCCGTTATCCCTCTTGTTATCAACGCATCAATAAAATAATCAACCATTGCTTGGACACTGCCATGCATTGATACATAAGGCAACACAACTTCATTCTTAACATTATCCGAAGTCCAATCTTTATAAGCATTGATGATAAACTCAGGTTTATTATGTAACGGACCATGACTGGGGGCAATTATTTTGATATCATAGTTCTTTATTTTCTCAAGATGTTGTTTGATATTAGTCCGAAATGGCATCATAATTTCCGCATAATATCTCTTGGCTGATAGATAATATTTGCGTTCATCTGAAACAAATAAATCACTACTGGCAAAGTGTGAGCCAAGAAAATCACAGGTAAATAATATCTTGTCTTCTTTTAGATAAGTAAGCATTGTTTCTGGCCAGTGCACCCAGGGCGTAATAATAAACTCCAAAGTTTTATCACCCAATGACAATGTCTCTTTATCTTTAACGATTAGAAATTTTTCTTCAGGAATCACAAGCAGCTCTTTTAGCAGGTCTTTACATTTTTCGTTAGTGACGACTTTGGCATCCGGAAAATGTCTTAAAATTACTGGGATAACACCCGAATGGTCTTGTTCGGCATGATGGACAATAAGATAGTCAATTCTCCTAATTTTTAGTTCTTTAAGATTATTGATTAGCGCTTTCTCTTTGGATGGGTCAACGGTATCAATTAAAGCAATTTTTTCTGAACCTTTAATTAAATAGGCATTATAACTTGTGCCATCAGGTAAAGGAATTAATTCATCAAACAACCGTCGGTCAAAGTCAATCGCACCAACATAAAAGATATTGGGGATTATTTCTTTTACCATATTTTAACTCCAAGTATCTGTTTAATATCCTGGGCTGGTTCTGATATTAAATGTAAATCAAATTTTTCAATAAGTATTTTCAAGATATCTTCGTTCACCCAAGCGGGTATAATCGGACCGATATACATGCCCTTTAAGCCTAAGGACAAAAGACTCCAGAGAATCGCTACTGCCTTTTGTTCCATCCAGGTTAAAACTAAGGTCAATGGCAAGTCATTTATTGGCTTATTAAATATTTCGGAAAGTGCCTGGGCAATTTCAATCGCAACAATGGTATCATTACATTGACCAACATCAATCAATCTTGGAATACCTTCAATTTCACCTAAATCTAAGTCATTAATGCGATATTTTCCACAGGCAAGGGTAATAATGACAGTGTCTTTGGGAAGCAATTCAACAAACTTTCGGTAGTATTCACCTTTTTTGCCCGGGGTATCGCAGCCGCCGACGACAAAGAAGTGTTTAATCTTGCCTGATACCACTAAATTTTTAATTTTATCCCCCAGTGATAATATTACCGATTTTGAAAATCCGGTTGTCAATGTTATGTTACCCGGCTTTTCGGCTAAATCCGGCAATGATTTTGCCTTTTCAATTAAAGGTTTAAAGTCAAATCCATTAATATGTTTTACGCCCGGAAGTCCGGTAACACCCATCGTGAACATTCTGTCCTTATAGGCATCAGTTGGCAATAAGACACAGTTTGATGTGCCAAGTATTGCCCCGGGAAATTCAGCAAATAATTGTTTTTGGTCATACCAGGCTTTGCCCAAATTGCCGACAAGATGTTGATATTTTTTTAAGCCCGGATAACCATGGGCCGGTAGCATTTCCGAATGAGTGTAAATATTAATACCCAAACCTTCGGTCTGCTTAAGTAATTCTTCCAGTGCCTTTAAACTGTGGCCAGTGACGATAATGCCCTTTCCTTTTAAGGTGCCGGTTTGGACTTTAGTTGGCTCGGGTTCGCCGTATGCGTTGATATGTGCTTGTTTTAACAGCTTCATCGTCCTAATGTTCATTTCGCCGGCTTTCAGACCTAATTCTAAAAAGCGATCAGCGTCAAAATTGACATTAGTTAGAGTTGCGAAAAATCCTGATGCTAAAAAGGCATCAATTTCAGCATCGCTAACGCCAAGTTCTCGGGCATGATAAAGGTAGGCGCAAATGCCTTTAATTGCAAAAAGTAAATTGTCTTGTAATCGAGCAACTATCGGTTCTTTTCCGCAAACCCCACGCACGGTACAGCCCGTGCCCTTAGCAGTTTGCGAACATTGATAACAAAACATTTTTAATGGTTCTTCGGCCATAATAACTCCTATCTATTATGATTTACACTTTCTCAAATTGTGACTTATCTGCCCCGCAAACCGGACAGACCCAATCATCAGGTAAAGACTCAAACGGTGTTCCAGGTTGAATCCCAGAATCCGGATCGCCCTGTGCTGGGTCATAAATATAATCACAAACAGTGCAACGATACTTAGTCATTTTACTCACCTCGCTTTTTTTAATCTCATCACCAACTTGTGCCAAACTGATATAAGTTGGTGCGGTTTTAGGCGATTTACCCTTTTTAATTAAATGATAATAAGCATAGGTCATTGGTTGTTGGTCATTAACCATTTCAGCATTAACAACTCTGCCAATAAATATCGTATGCGTGCCACAGTCTAAGGCATTTAGCAACTCACATTCGATGTAGCCCAGAGCATAATCAGTGACAATTGGCGCTTGGGTAATACCGATTTTATAATTAGTATCAGCAAATTTATTAATATCACGACCAGACTTAAAGCCAAATTTACCAATAAATTGCATTGGTGTTTCTTCGGATAGGATTGATATTGTAAATACTTTGCTATTATTAATAAACTCATGGGTAAGATTGAGTTTGTTAATGCCAACTGCAATCATCGGTGGTTCTGATGTCACTTGCATTACCGCATTGGCAATTTGACCATTATATCTTCCCTGATGCTTAGAGCTCACAACATACATCCCGTAACTAATTTTATGTAATGTTTTTAGATTCATTAATACTCCATTCTATTATTAGACCGATTAAAAAAATAATCGGTGCTTATTTTATTGATATTGTGAATTGATGGGTTATTCCTAAATTTTGATGATTGGATATCGTATAATCAAAAATATAGTTTTTCTGTCTAAAGCCAATACCAGTGGCAATCCGATTTTTATCGCTATTGTAACCAAAACGTAAATATATTGGATTTAGAAAATATTCAATACCAGCCATATAACTTAGTTCATTTTGATAACTCAAATCCGCAGTGATCAATAAATTGTTAATTGCCTTAATTGTAACCCCGCCAATATATCCCGGATTATTCTTAATATCTCGCATATAAAATCCAAGATTTACAATATTGCAGGCACTTAAAATGCCAACATCAAAATTGCTTTTTGATTTTCCGACAGTATCAATCTTTTGATAATTGAATTTATAAGCAGTGCCAATTGAAATAAATTTATGAATTTGTTTTGATAAACTGAATTTTGCTTGCCAAAATCCGGCACTAAAATAGTTACCGGCAATGCCATCTTCATTAAAATATCTTAATTGGCCATAAGAAAAATATACTAAACCGGCACCGGCTGTTAGCCAATCTTTGTAATTATAACTCCCAGCAAAAGCCCCGGCCCGGGTATCAAAATACCAGTCAGTTAAACTAAAACTTACCGTAGTTATATTTAATCCCGCGGGATTATAGAAAATACCCACCGCATCGTCTTTGAGCGCGGCCAATGCTTCACCTAATCCTGAGGCTCGAGCAAAATATGGCATTTTATTATCAAATGCCAACAATAAATTACCGATAAAAATTAACCCGAAAATTATTGTCTTCTTCATTGTCTTAATAATGCTATTTTACCTTTATAGATCTTTTGTTGTTGCGCGTTATTTACTTTTATGACCACCAGATAAATGCCATCATCTAATACCTTGCCGTTTTGGTCAGTGCCATCCCAATAATGTTCTTGATTATAATCTTTTTGTTCTTGATAAACTAACTTTCCTTCAAGATTATAGATGAACATTTCCGAGCCACCGTTTACTTCTCTGGGAAATTTAATCACTGACCGATTTTTAATCGGATGTGGCCAGGCAACAACCGTGCCACTGCTCAAAGCCGGATTATAGTTTACCCAAATCGGTGTTGTCCAGAATCGGTCGCCGTCTTGTTGAATACCTTTGATAAAATAATAACCATTCGTGATCGTATCTTGGACAATCCATTGTAATTGGTTAGTATCAGCAGTTATTGAGTCAGTGATAATTCCATTTTTATACAACAATATTTTCGCAAATTTATTTATTGCTTCGACGGTCAATTTGATTGTGACATTTTTATCAGTTGTATAACAGATATCACCCATTATCTTATCATTAACTGAGAATTCTGTTAGCAAAATCTTATCATTTGCTGGTTTTATTTCGCAAGCGTAGATTCTACTGTGATTGATTGCATCAAGGATTGCTTGTTTGGTTAGAGTATCTGACCAGATGCCGGTTAATGGAATCTGACCTTGCGTGGTTGTCGCATTACCCCATCGTCGTCGATGATTGTCTTGATTGGCAACCGGTCCGATATGCCATCCTTGATTTAGCGCTTTGAGGTATTGTTCTTCATAATACGGTGTATAATTACCACTACCATTAACCACTTCAATTGCCGAGACATATCGGTCGCCATTGCGATTGAATAACAAGTCGTCAAAGTTACCGGCTTGAGGATGGTTAAATTGAGTTGGAACTTGATAATTGGCAATCCACTGATAGGTTCTTTCTAAGTCATATGTTGAGACCGGACAAAGGCTCTCGGCTTCAAACATTGAAAAATGACCAAAGGCACTTAACGAACCAAACTCTTGTCCGGCAATAGCAATAAATCTGCCATCTTCAGTAAATGAATCAGCAACTGCTCGGAGATATTGGTAGGTTGCTTGATTTAAATAATGAGTATGGTCAGTTATTGCTAAGATATCAATTTGGGCAGTATCACGTGCATAAAGAAATGCTTCCGATGGTGTTCCTTGGCCATCAGATAAGGCGGTGTGCGAATGTAAATTCGCCCAATAGATCTGATAACAAAGTCCTAATTTAATAATACCAATCAATGATAGAATGACTTTGGTAATCAGTTGCTTCATGATTTCTTGGCAATTATCCTTCCTTCAACTTTATAATCAATTGGTGAGTGTCGTTTAATATATTGTGCTAAAATGTCACGGATTAATGTATAAGTATCTTCAACATCTTTTGCCTGTTTGAAAATACCATAAGAACCGCCGCCAGCCGCTAGAAAATTATTGGTAACAACTCGATATTCCCGATTAAAATCAATTGGCTGACCATTAACTTCAACCGAGATTAGTTTTTTATTTGGTGGTGCTTTTCGGTCATAGACCATTTTCACACCCGAAACTTGAAAGATTGCATGATAACCAATTACCGAGACTTCTAACATCTGCCAAACTTGTGCCCCGGTCATTGTCATCGTCACCGCGGTATTACCAAATTGTTCAACTTTATATAAATGGCGATAGGTTATTTCGCCCTGCGGCAAGTTGGCACGGATACCACCCGAGTTGGTCACGGCAATATCAGCATTAGCAAACTCTCTCATTGCATCAGTAATTAGATTGCCAATCGGTGATTCTTCAAAACCAGCACGGGTAAGTTCTCGTCGACTAATCCCAATAACATCATCAAATCCCTTTTCAACTTCTGCTGACCAAACAGCCAAGCGGTTAAGATAATCTTTATTTAAGGGAATTTCTTCCCCAAATAAATTAAGCAACTTACCTTCATAGCCAGCAATTCTTTTTGTTTGTTGGTCAATCTTTAATTTTAAATATCCAACCGCGGTTAGTCGCGAATAAGCTTGGCAGATGATGGTATGATTTCGTGGCGTTTCAAACGGTGGCTGAACACCAGTGTGACTATGACCGCCAATAATCACATCAATTCCCGGCACGGAATCAGCTAATCGCTGGTCATGACTAAAACCAGAATGGGTTAATCCAATAATAATATCGGCACCTTGCTCTTTCAATTTCGCAATACTATTGGCAGCACCGACATAATGCTTAAGCACTGATAGACCGGGCATCTGTTCTGGACTGACCATTCCGGTTAGATAATGGGTAATAAGACCAAATAAACCAATTTTTAACCCATCACGTTCAATTATCATCGTTGGCCTTAAAAACTCGGGAATTGAGTCGGTGCCAGTTTTTACTAGATTGGCACATAATACTGGGGCATTGAGCATGCGGATTAACGATTTTAATGTATCTAAGCCAAAAGCAAAATCGTGATTACCAATAACCGAGGCATCAATATTGAGCAGATTTAAAAACTCAATTACTGATTTGCCATAACTAAAATCACCAAGTGGTGTTCCGGAAAACCAATCGCCAATATCAAAAACCAAAACCGGAATATTTCGCGCTTTTGCTTGTGCTCTTAAATTATTTACCACGGTAATTGCTGCCGGACCATTGCCAATTGGTGGTGGAAAATCCGGATTCATCCAATAGCCTTCACTCGGAGTCAAAGCTCCATGAATGTCATTAACATGTAAAATCCAAATCTCTTCTGGGATTGCAAATAATAAAGAAAAAACTATAAGACTAATTAATAAAATACTTGGTTTAATAAATCGGCTCATAGTTTTTCAATCGGAATGGTTGCACTGATCAAAATATCACCGGTGTTCTGGTAGATTTTGATGGTATTATCATTACCGGGTACTATTAAATTTTCATTATTGATTATTCGTCGTTTGATCGCCGCAGCGATGTCAATATTGACTTTGCCAATGGCAAATCCCCAACCAAATGAGATTGCGCCTTGATGAACGATTGGTGGCACAAACGATGGCTGTAAGCGAAAACCGTATCTTAATGCCACCGAATTAAACATTAAATGTTCAACACCGATACCGACCTCATATATATTTTGATAATTATTATTCACATTTTGCCAATTGGTATATTGTCCATTGATACCAACCTGTGTCGGAATTTCGCCACCGGCTAAATATGCGACCGCAAAATTTAAGTGTGCCGGATATTTTTGGGAATTATCGCTCAGCCATTTTTTAAGTGTTGCGCTGCTTTGATAATCAAAATGAACTAATATCCGCTCGCTCGGCATTATTGAAAAACCAAAAACCGCACCAATACCGGACGGACTACCAGTGGTATCAGCATTAATCAAATTATTTCCGTAACTATAGTGATATGAAAATTTTCTCGTTCCTAAATAATAATTCAATCCAACACCAACCCCAAATTTATTTTGGAACTCTTTTCCAACCATTAAGCTGGCATTATAAATCTGACCAATAATTTTTAATTCTTCTTCACCGACTTTGGCATAAAAATCATCCCGAAACTCCTGATAAAAATAATAATCGAAATTATTTATTGGCGATAAATTAAATCCAATATTTAAAACCCGCAACGGATACAGTATTGAAATATTGCCCAATTTACCATCAGTAAATAAATTCTCAGAAAAAGCAACTTCGCCAACCGTATTGTCAAACTGGTCAAAGACCTGTCTTGTTCTTCGTTCTTGTAAGAAACAGAAATTATATCCGAATGAAAATTGCATTTTGTTTAAAATCTTTGACAACGGATTATTGATATAAACACTCGGTTGGAAAAGTTTATTGCCGGCTAACGCCAATGTTTGCCCATCGGTGAAATAACTATCACGTCCATAATACCAATCAGCCGGCATTATTGCATAAACGACGCTAGCGAAAAATAAAAATAATAATCCTAAAGCTTTAAAATTCATATTATGCTCCTTTATTTACCATAAAAAGTCTATCTGCAAACCAACATTAAAAATATCATCGTGGCTAATAAAATCCCGGGTATTTATTAACGAACCATCTTGAAAATGTAAGTTCTCAACCTGTAAGATACCTGAGTGAGGTATCTCGGTGTATTTACCTTTGAATTTCAATCTGAGTAATAGAAAATTGACTGGTCGTTGGGTGACGACAAAATAGTATTTTATGCCTTGGGCATCAAGAAAATCAATGCCGATATCCTCAAATATCCACTGACTTAAACCGTCGCACTTCCAAACCGCAATCCCACTTTCTAACCCAATCGCATCCGAAAGATTATGTTCCCAGGAGATTGATACAAAATCTCCCCAGATTGCTCGTTGACTATTATATTTCATTGACGGTGTTAACCCAACCACCCCGCGTCGGTATTCACAAGCAAGAAAATTTCGCTCAGTCAAACTGGCTAAAATACGAAAACTGGTTTCATAGGTATTAGAAACCGTGGCTAGAACATCTTTCGGTAGATGTTTTCTTTGAATTTTCTGTTTTAATCGAAATCGTAATGGGAACACCGGCCGATATTCAACTTCGCCTTGGAATCGATAATTCGTGAGTCCGTAAGCAAGATTGCGCCAGATATCAAGATAGGCACGGGTAAAAGTAATCTGTCGCGAAATCTGATAGCGAATTTCGGTATAAAACCCTTGTTCAGCTTTAGGCGACGGAAAATATTGCAACTGGGAAAAAGTTGGGTCAATCAACCGATAGGGTTTTTCAAACTCAGTATCTTCATACTTCAACTGTTCGCAAAATCCACGATGATACGGATTGTCATAGTTGACATCATAATGACGAAACAAATTTAAAACATATAAATATTCATACTGGATACGAGATTTCACCAAGTAGGCGCTGCCTCCTTGATTTTGTTTAGCAAATTCACCTTCTAATGAAACATTTTCGATTGCGGTTCTGAAATCAAATGAATAAAAGTCCCGTTTATTACCTTTAGTTGACTCAAGATAATTAGCGTCATCGTAAAATATTGCATCGCCGGGCAAATCGAGCCATTTGATTGCTGGCGAAAAATCTTTATTATAGCGACATAATAAGGTGTTAAATGCGATTTGCGTGCCTTCGGGAATAAAACCAACATCAGAAATATCAAATTTAGTACTAAGTCCGGTGTTAGTTTCCAAAAAAGTCTGATAATTAGTTGGCATCCTCAATTCGCCGATAATATAATGGTTAATTGTGCCGTCAGGATTTTCAATGCCATCTCTTAGGTTTTTCGAAAAGAAAAACAGTGTTTTTATTGGTATCGACATATTAAAATTCGCTTCGCCACCGATACCGCGAAAACCCAGAAGCGAATTGCTGGTCAGGTCACCAAAAATCCCCAAACTCCGAGTATATGTTCGGGCAATCAATTCTGAGGAATTATCCAACAATATACCCTGACCGAGTGCTACCCGAAAATCACCAAGAAAAAGTTTTTTAATTGGTGAAAGATTATGAACCTGGATAAAACCCCGGACATCATTAGCAACAACACTGGGATTAAAATCCTTTTGCCACCTAATCCCGGCAATAAGATTATTGCCGATTCTGGTTCTTAACCGTTGTGTGAAAATTGTTCGATGTCGTAACTCATTCAAATACTCATATTCTTTATCTAATCGTTGAAAATACTGCTCAATGTCATAATCGCTAAATCCAGCGTTATAAAACTTTTGTTTTTCCTGAAGTTCAACATAGGCTTGATTAATTGAAGCAATTTGCGTCTGGGGCTCATTTTCAGTCTCGAAGTCATAACCATAATCAAGATTAATCCGATAATTACCTTGGAACTTAATTGCTTTGGGGTCAGAATAGGCAACAAAATTACGCATATTACGAAAACCATAATTCGAAAGTCCATTGATATCTCTTAGGTCACGATAGTCTTTAATTTCATATCCTCGTTTTATATGTCTAATTACCGCAATCGCATCAATTAACGAAACATTCTCTAATAAGATTAAGTCATCAATTGTTACTTTATTAACATTCATTGGCGATAATAGCATATCCTGCCAGTCTTCAACTGCGGCTTTTGTTGGACTTTCTTCAGTGGCTAATGATTTCTGAATGCGATAAATATTTAAATAGGTTTCATCAATTTTTTGTTTCCGGGTGATTTTTATTATTGGTTTAATCAATTCAAATTCTTCAGGGGAAATCTCTTTTATTTTTCTCAAATCATAAATACTATTAAACTCGCCATATAATAAAAGATACTGGTAAATCCGTTCAATCGCAATTTTTGATAATGGTAATTCTTGTATTTGCTCATAAGTTGCATTATTAATATCAAGTTGATTGTGTGGCGAATAAGCATAAATGAATATAAAAAATCTACAGATACATAAAAACAATGTTATTTTAAATAACCGCTTACTCATCCTGATTTATTTTATTTAAAACCAATTGTGATGCCGAAATTATGAGTTATCGGCAATTCAGGATGTGTCGTCATTGCGTAGTCAACAGAAATATTTTTTACACCAGAGCGCAGACCAAAAGCGAACCTTATTGGTTCTGTCTGAATACCTGCTCGAAGCGTTAGGTAGTTCTCAATAATTTGGAATTCTTGTCCAACTAAAATCCGCGTTGGCTGACCAACTTCTTTTGAAATATCTAATGATGATGTAATGCCATAGGTCGGACGATATGCAATGCCAAAATTAAGTAATCGTGGTAAATTATATTTTTTGACACTTCCCATTTTCGGATTATTAATATTATGAACAAAAAATCCAGCACGCCATCTTTGATAAATTCGGGTTAATACGCCAAAATCAATTCCCAACGAATAGCCAGTGCCAAAATCTCTTTGGGTTAATGAATAACCATGAATGTTATAACCAAAGGCAATATCTTCAATCAAGTTAAAACCATGCGCCAAAGTTATTATTTTTTCTGAATGCATTGCAATACCCATTTCTTGTAAACTTATGCCAACAACACCAGCAGTTTTATTTATTGGGTAGGCAAGATTAATATAACCATTATGTAAATTAACTCCAATACCACCAAAAATCAATTTGTATTGATTGTTGATTAAGATCTTATCTATTTGGTTTAAACCTGCGGGATTAAACTGAATTGCTGAGGCATCATCAGCCACTGCCGTAAACGCACTTCCCATTCCTTCAACACGCGCCCCAGATTGCCAATCCTCAAAAATAGCAAAACAATGAGCAATAAAAATAATAAGCAAAACAATTATATTTCTCATAGCGTTAAATTGTATGGGAACAAATCGCTAATGTCAAGTGTCCGATTTTCATCAAAAATAATCTTACCGAAAATGGGTTGTTTAATCATGATATGACTAATTGTTAATTATAAAATTAAGTGCCCTGAAAATTGGTAAAAAATTCAAACACTTATTAGAATTTTAAAAAATAGTGCAACCAAATAGCCTTCAAAATCGTCTATATATTAATATAATTTTAGGGAAAATTATTGAGTAATGCCTAAAAACCGTTATCCACAATAGTAATGAAGATACCGCCACGGTCATACCCCTAATGCATTCAGGGAGTGAGACCCAGGCTAAGTTAGCTTTGAAGTTTTATACCGAGAATTGAGTTCAGAATGGGGCAATAAATCATACACAGCCAAAGGCTAAGGATATTGGTCAGCATCTTTGTTAGCCGGTAGCTGAGTAAGATATCCAGCAAGGTATCCAGTAAGATTTTTAGCACGGGATCGAGAATGGATTTTAGTATCAGACTAAGTAAGGGGTTCAGGACAAGATGACGCAAAACACGCTACACATCACGCATTACTAAAAAAACGAGATTACTTAGGTTTTGCTTCAAAACACATGTAGTGACTAAGACTACTGCAGAAAGAAAATTTTATCACTTACTTTTGCCTATTTAAAAATAAAAAGGGCTTGGGGATATAAACCCAAGCCCTTGCTTTAATTTTTATTAACTAATTTGTGATTATCAATTTGCGTCTTGCGGTAAATTTATCAGTTTGCATTTCGTAGAAATATATGCCCGCTGGAACTTTCTGGTTGTTATTGTCGGTGCCATCCCAAGTTATCGTGTAATATCCGGGTGCAAAGGTATTATTAACTAAAGTCTTGATATTTCTACCAGTCGCATCATAAATTGACAATGTCACTTTGGATACTTCCGGAATCTGCCATTGAATTATTGTTCGGTTCCTTAGCGGGTTAGGATAATTCTGTTGCAATGCAAAAGTAGTCGGTAAAATTGTTGCCAGTTTGGATTGAGCACTATTTAATACATTTGAGTTATTCACTAACAGTGTCTGCCGTCTTGCATATATGTATCTTATAACCGTATCATTTCGGCTATTCACATCAACACCCGGTCGTACCACAATATAACTGATAAGCTTATACCAACCAGTATCAGGTGGAACCCAGCCAGTTTGGAATGACAAACACATATAAGAACCAGCAAGGATTGTTTTATCAAGATATCGACTGTATAAGGTAATGTTCGAACTTACTTTCGTAATCTTATAGAAGATTCGAACTGCCGCATTCGGACCCATTGGATTAGCAATCACCGAAACTGTGTTGTAGGCATTGTTCATAAAGATTGTATCATTCCTTACAACTTCTTTACCTTTGAGTAAACCAACATAATTCATTTGTAAATCGCGGGTTTGCCCATTGACTATAAATGACTCTTGTCGGAAATCGTTGGCTGGAACCGCGTCGTCTGCCATTTTTACTCGCGCATGGACGGTATGATGTGTCGGATTTGCAATCCAAGTTATGTCAGCGGTATATGGATGCCATGATTTGGTCATCGTTATCAGATTATGACCAGGATCAACTGATGTTATGACGGTATCAGCATACAATAACACCGAGTCATTAGGGTTGATTGAAACACTACAGAAACTATCCATCTTGATGCGATAACCCCAAATATGAATTTCAACCGTGCAAAGTTCAGCTATTGTCGGCACAGTATTGTTTTTAATATCAACTTTCGGCTGGAATGGAGTGCAGACAGTAACCGTGGTATCATCTGATGGAAGAATTATATCATAGACCTCAACATCACGAATAACCTGGCCAAAAGTTGCTGTAACATTTTTATCAGCGTCGATATAGATTGAATCATAAGGATTAGAACCAATTAAATCACCACCATAGCCAACAAAGTTCCAACCTGGGTCTGGTATCGCCTGCAAATACACCCAAGTGCCAAATTCATAATATGGAAGATCAGGATTCTTTGATACCGTGCCATTACCCACAATATTTATGGTTAAAGTGTAAACAGTGTCGTCATTCAGAATCGTGCCCAAACCCTGACTATCGCTAATTGATGCATTATTGGCATTAGTCAAATCAACAAAGAAGGTCTCATCAGCCTCATATTTGTAATCACCATTGACTGTAATAACAATCAAATTTAATGTTTCACCGGCATTAAATGTTAAGGTCCCGTTGGCTGACGCATAATCATTATCTGATGTTGTGGCTGTGCCATCAGATGTCGCATAATCAATGGTCACGGTTTCATAACTTGGATTAGACAATGTCACATTAAAAGCAAAATCCTTACTGCCGACATTACCTTCGGTATCAGCTGCATCACTAATTGCAATCGTCGGCTGATTGTCATCATTCAAAATCGTACCCAACCCTAGGTTATCGCTGATTGTCGCATTAATTGGATTACTCAAATTAACATAAAATGTCTCATTCGGCTCATACTTCAGATCACCATTCACAGTCACCCCAATCCGCTTTACGGTCTCACCAGGATTAAAGGTTAAGGTGCCACTTGTTGAAGTATAATCACCGTCACCATTCTCATCCTGTGCCGTATTATCCGCAGTGGTATAATCAACTGTGATGGTCTGATAACTCGGATTAGACAAACTCACATAAAAACCAAATGATGTTGTGCCACTATTACCTTCATAACCGGTCGTATCACTAATTGCAATACTCGGTTGTCCATCATCATTGAGAATTGTGCCTAAACCTTGATTGTCACTAATCGTCGCATTAACCGGATTACTTAAGTTAACATAGAAGGTCTCATTCGGCTCATACTTCAGATCACCATTTACAGTCACCCCAATCCGCTTTGAAGTCTGACCCGGATTAAAAACTAATGTGCCGCTCGTTGCAACATAATCATTGTCTGAAATTGTTGCCGTGTTATCGGCAGTCGTGTAGTTAACTTTGACTGTATCAACGCTCGGATTACTTAAAGTTACATAAAAGCCAAATGACTTGGTACCACTATTGCCTTCATAACCGGTTGTGTCACTAATTGATATCGAAGGCTGGTTATCATCATTCAAAATTGTGCCAACACCAACACTGTCGCCAAACTCCGCATTTCCTGTTGGATTCGACAGCAGCACATAGAATGTTTCATTCGGTTCATATTTATAATCCCCATTCACATAAACCGTTATAGTCTCAATCGTATCTCCGGCAACAAAAGTCACGATTCCTGAGGCTGAGGTATAATCATTATCCGAAGTTGATGCTGTTCCATCAGCGGTTGCATAATTTACAGTAACAGTTGTGCTATTTTGTTTGTTTAGATATACGGAAAAATTAAACGCGGTTGTACCAGTGTGCCCCTCATTAGCACTAACATCATTGATAAAAATTTGTAACGGTGTTTGTCTAAATGTTGCTCTTATTGTATGGTTCGCGTTAACATTATAAAAAGTGTAAGAACTCACACTACCAACATAAGAACCATCAACAATCACGCTGTCAATTACATATCCACTATTTGGAGTAATTGTGAATTTAAGACTATCCCCTTGATTAACATAACTGGTATCTAATGGATAAATTGAACCGCCAGGTCCTGCTGACGAAACAATAATATATATTGGATAACTCCGAACCACAATATCATCAATTTTAATGCCTTTCGGTCTCGATGCTAATCTTTTATGCTGTATTGTAATATACACTGAATCGCCCAACACATTTGTGATATATTTTAAAGGCACAGTATCAAAAAACCATGTTGTATTATTATTTGCCGTTATAATTCGACCATATAAATATTGAGAAGTATCACGAGGATTACTACTTTTAGTAAGTCTTACAAGCAATGTCTCATTATTAGAATTGTCATATGATTGATACCAAAAATATAATGTATCAAAAGGAAATGCCCGAATTCGCGGGGTTATTAGCCAATCATTTGCACGCTCTGAAACACCACCCGGATGTTGTGTTGTTGCATATCCATTCCCGCTATGAGCACCACTTCCTGTTTCACGATACCAATAGTAGCCTGGGGAAGCTAAATTGAGAGTATCCCATCCTGTTGGTGGAAAAGTTGCACTTTCAAAACTCTCATTAAACGCTTCATATCCGGTCTTAGCCGGTATTTTGTAATTATTGAATGTAACTGCTTGTGCTGCTGCAATTACAGATAGTGAAATCACAATAAGCAAATGCGAATTTGTGATTTTGCTTTTTATTTTTGGCATACAATGCCCCTTTCATTTTGCTTTTAAGGAAGGTATATTCAAACTTTCCGGTCAACCCCCCTTCCTAGAAGGTTAAACTGGGATTTAAGAAATACTTATAAATGAAAAACACAAGTATAACATTAAATCAATTTATTATAATAGATTATATCATAAAGTCAACTATTTTGAAGAAAATTAAACTATCTTCCTATTATTATTTAATATCTTCATTTTCAAAAACTTATATAATCAAATGCATTGCATTCTTTTTACTCTAATATTTATCTATATTTATTTTTAACAGGGGGTTAAAATCGTTGTCGATTATTTTATTAAGCCTGAACAGGCTTTAACGCAAACGCCGCAGATATATTGACTAACATATCCTTTTTTTTGAAATTCCTTTAATTGCTCAAAGCATTTCATATGGTCAAAATCTGCTGGTCTTTCCTTAATTGCTTGTGCCGGACAGACTTCAATACATTTCCGACAATCTTGACAGTCACTATTCAATGGTGTATCCGTTGCCAGTGGCGTATCGGTCAGAATTGTTACTAACCGAAATTGAGAACCATATTGAGGATGAACTAATAGGTTATTACGGCCAATCCAGCCAAGACCTGCTGCAACGCCAATTCGTTTGTGCGATAAGTGTGCCCGCTGATTTTTCCAATCAACAATTTGCGATGCTGGAATCGGTAAACTATTAAAACCTTCCTTAATTATATACTGAGATACTTTAAGTGCGATTTTGTCTAAAAGTACATTAACTTGCCGATAATGGTGAAAATATAATTGGGTCGGGTGGTCAATAATCTCTTCTAAGACTGTTGGTAAAAGAACAACACCGATGCTAATGCCAAAAGTTAATTTTGCTAATAGGTCTTTACTAACCAGAAAATCATCAGTTTTTACATTTTTTAAGTCGGCAACACCAAATAATGATGCACCTTCGTTAATTGCGATTTCTTTTATTGATTGATAATTTTGTGTTAAGTTTTTCATTTAATTATGTTGGTTTAATCTTTTGAGATACACCATTAACGCAAAGATTGCTGCAGGTGTTACACCCGAAATTCTCTGCGCTTGGCCAAGGTTGTTCGGTCTTTGTTTGCTAAGCTTTTCTTTAACCTCGTTTGATAAACCGTGAACTTTATAAAAGTCCACGTTATCTGGTATTTTGATATCTTCTAATTCTTGGAACTTTTCAATATCTTTCAATGTGCGTTCAATATAGCCTTGATATTTTACTTCAATTTCAATGTTCCATAATAGTGAATTATTTTGTATTTGACCAATGTTAGGATTTTGTTCGGTTAATGCTAATAGATGATTAAACCTAATCTCTGGTCGCCTTAGCAATTCTTCTAATGTTATTGAGTGTTTTATTGGTGACGAATTGAATTCTTTTAGTTTATTATTAATTTTATTACTCGGATTAATGCGGGTTGTTTTTAACCAATTAAGGATTGTTTGAATCTTCTTTTTCTTTTGGATTACTCGTCGATAATAGTTTTCGGGTATTAAACCTAATTCATAACCCTTGGGTGTTAGTCGCAAATCGGCATTATCTTCTCTTAATAACAGACGATATTCAACTCGGGATGTAAACATCCGATATGGTTCATTTGTGCCTTTGGTCACCAAATCATCAATCATCACGCCGATATAGGCATCAGCCCGCGATAAGATAAATGGCGACTTATCTTTTGCTTTTAATGCAGCATTAATACCAGCAATCAGACCTTGTGCCGCAGCTTCTTCGTAACCAGTTGTGCCATTTATCTGTCCAGCAAAAAAGAGATTTTCATATAACTTAGTTTCTAAACTTAGTTTTAATTGGGTTGGGTCAACGTAATCGTGTTCAATCGCATAACCCGGCCGAAATATCTCGACCGATTCTAAACCTTCAATACTTCTTAACATCTTTATCTGAATATCTAATGGCAAAGAAGTTGAGACGCCGTTGGGATAGTATTCAATGGTATTTAAACCTTCAGGTTCAATAAAAATCTGGTGTCGCTCTCTGTCTGGAAATTTGATAATTTTATCTTCAATGGATGGACAATAGCGGACACCTTTGCCTTTAATCACGCCGGTATATAATGGAGAGCGATTAAGCCCGGATTTTATGATTTGATGCGTTTTGCTATTAGTATAAGTAATATAACAGGGTAGATAATTTTTTATCTTTTTCTTAGTCCAGAATGAAAACGGAATCGGTGGCTCGTCACCGTATTGTGGTTCTAATTTTTTGAAGTTGATTGTGCGTCCATCAAGTCGGGCAGGTGTGCCGGTCTTAAATCTGCCCAGGGTAAATCCCAACTTTCTTAAGTTTTCTGCTAATTCATTTGCCGGGCTCTCGCCCAGTCTTCCGGCCGGAAAATTGACTAAGCCAATATGCACCAAACCCGATAAAAATGTACCCGGTGCCAAAACAATTGATTTTGCATAAAATCTTTCACCGATACTAGTCTCAACGCCAACGGCGGTTTTCCCCTTCGTAAGAATTTTCGTGACCGTTGCGGAATATAAAAACAAATTCTTTTGTTGTTCCAATGTCCAGCGGATATTATTTTTATATAATTGTCGGTCAGTCTGGGCTCTTGAAGAATGAACTGCTTGTCCCTTTTTGGTATTGAGTTGGCGATATTGTACTGCACTTTTGTCAGTATTTTTCCCCATTTCGCCACCCAAGGCATCAAGTTCTTTTACCAGTTGCCCTTTACCAATACCGCCGATTGCCGGATTACATGACATCAGTCCGATCGTATCGATATTCATTGTCAGTAATAGTGTAATGCACCCCATACGTGCTGAAGCCAATGATGCTTCAATGCCAGCATGACCACCACCGACAACAATTACATCGTATTTTGTCATTCATTTTTATTTTATTAGATTATCGTTAAAATGTCAATTAAACCGAACTCAATAACTAAGCAATGAAAATCTTTATTTGACATTTTAGTCTTTCAGATTATAATATTGCCTTATGTCAAATATTTTTCTTATTGCGCCAATTAGTTCATTGATTGCCCTTTTATTTGCCTTATATTTAGCTTTAAGGATTTTGAAAAAAAGCGAAGGCACACCAGCAATGATTGAAGTTGCTAAAGCAGTTCGCGAAGGGGCAATGGCATATTTAAAACAACAATATCAAGGTGTCTCGTTATTTTTCTTGATTGTCTTTATCATCTTGCTCATATTGGCGATATTTAAAATTCAAGTTATTTTTGTGCCATTTGCATTTTTAACTGGTGGCTTTTTTTCAGGACTTGCGGGTTTTATTGGAATGTCGATTGGCGTTCGTTCTAGTGCCCGGACAACCAATGCGGCCAAAGATAGTTTAAACGCCGGACTTATAATTGCTTTTTCTTCAGGAATGGTTATGGGTTTATGTGTGGTTGGACTTGGTCTTTTAGATTTAAGCATCTGGTATGCATTCTTGAACTGGTATTATTCCAATCCATTGCATCTACCATTCGGTTTAACAAAATTTGAGGCGATAACTTCGACGATGCTCGCATTCGGAATCGGGGCTTCATCACAGGCGCTTTTTGCTCGAGTTGGTGGCGGTATCTTTACCAAAGCGGCAGATGTTGGTGCTGACTTGGTTGGTAAAGTTGAAGCAGGCATTCCTGAAGACGACCCAAGAAATCCAGCAGTAATTGCCGATAATGTCGGTGATAATGTTGGTGATATTGCTGGTATGGGAGCCGATTTATATGAATCTTATGTTGGTTCAATTGTGGCATCAATGAGTTTAGCGGTTAGCGCCAATCTCGGCATCAATGGTATTTTATTGCCAATGGCAATTGCTGGTATCGGCGTTGTCTCTTCAATTATTGGTAATTTCTTAGTTCGTTCTAAGGAGCAAGCCGAACAAAAAGTTTTATTACAGGCACTGCGACGAGGCATTTATGGTTCAGCAGTTTTAGTCGCAATTCTAAGTTTCATTGTTTGTCGTCTCCTCCTCGGTGCCAATAATTATGTTATTTACTATGCAATCTTATCTGGTCTATTAGCTGGGGTGATAATTGGATTTTTTACCGAATTCTTTACTTCGGATACTTATCAGCCAACACGTGGAATTTCACGGTCAGCCACGACTTCACCAGCGACCGTGATAATTGAAGGCATTTCAGTGGGGATGCTTTCAACTACTGCAATTGTGGCGGTCGTGGCAATCGCTATCGTCACTAGCTTTTATTTTGCTGGTGGTTTTCATAATTTGGCAATGGGTCTTTACGGCATCGGCATCTCGGCAGTAGGAATGTTATCAACTCTTGGCATCACTTTAGCAACCGATGCTTATGGACCGGTTGCCGATAATGCTGGCGGCAATGCCCAAATGACGCATCAAGCACCAATTGTCCGAGAACGCACTGATGCCTTAGACGCACTTGGAAATACAACTGCCGCCACCGGTAAAGGGTTTGCCATTGGTTCGGCAGCTTTAACTGCCTTGGCATTAATCGCTGCTTATCGGGATGAAGTTCGTTTGGTAAGTTTGCGAATGTTTAATATTGCCAAAGAACTCGATGTCAGTTTAATGAATCCGCGATTAATTGCTGGTCTATTAATTGGTGCAATGATGCCCTATGGCGTAGCGGCATTAATTATGAAAGCAGTCGGTCGCACTGCCAGTAAGATTGTTGAAGAAGTCCGACGACAATTTAGAGAAATTAAAGGCTTACTTGAAGGCACGGCAAAAGCCGATTATGCTCGGGCAGTAAAGATTTGCACCGCTGCTGCTCAAAAAGAAATGATCTTACCTTCATTAAGCGCAATCTTAATGCCAATTATCGTCGGTTTGTTGCTTGGCATTGAAGGTGTAATTGGACTTTTAGTCGGTGCCTTAGCATCAGGCTTTGTGGTTGCAATTATGATGGCAAATTCAGGAGGTGCTTGGGATAACGCCAAAAAGTTTATTGAAAAAGGAAACTTCGGTGGCAAAAACTCATTGGCACATAAAGCAAGCGTTGTTGGCGATACGGTTGGCGACCCATTCAAAGATGCTGCCGGACCTTCGCTAAATATCTTAATAAAATTAATGTCGATGGTCTCGATTGTCTTTTTGGGCTTTATCCTAAGATTTTCAATATTTAAATAATACCCCCCCTACACACTAATTAGAAAAACATCTAAAATTCTTTATAAATTTAGTTTTCTCTTTTGAAAATCAAATACTTATAAAATTAGTATTGAATAATTTTTTGCTTGACATTTATAAATTCTTTTTTAAAATTATAATTGAATAAAGAATTAAAAAATTATTTGTGCATATCATTTCCTCAAATTACTAGGTGCTTTGAAGTCCCCAAAAACAACGAAAAATTTGAATTGAAAATAAAATTTAAGAGATAAAAATTATGGATGATACAAAAAAAATAAGAAATATAAGAAGAAGAGAGGAGGCAATTATGAATTTGCCTAAAAATATGGCAAGAATTTTAATAATTACTTGGTTTTTGTCTTTAAGTTTTTCTTATGCTCAGATTACCTTAAATGAAGGCTTTGATGGCACAGAATTCCCTCCGCCTGGTTGGGTAACATATGACCAAAGAGACCAGTATAATCATATTTTAGATTATTGGACAAACGACCGTAATGGTCCTCATGTTCCACCAGGCTGTGCCTTTGCCGGCAAGTTTGGTGATAATCCAAATTATCGGAGCGATGCTTGGCTGGTTACGCCTTTATTACAGCCAACGCCGGGTTATAATGTGCTTGAATTTTGGTACCGCGGATTCAATAAGAACCATGTCGAATCATTAGAAATCTGGATTTCAAGAGCAGGAAATGACAAAGCGAGTTTTTTAAATCCGTTAACCGGAGCGCTTGTTGCGACATTGGATATACGAACATGGGATTATACTAAATATTCATTGTCATTAGCCGCCTATAACAATCAGTGCATCTATGTTGGGTTTAGATATGTGGGTTCTAACCCTCCTCGTCACGGTGTGTTTCTTGATTGTGTTGGCGGACCCAGTGGACCGACTTTGCCATTGAAAGATGTCGGGGTCGATGCTATCTTAAATCCAACTGATACGGTTTTACCAGGTATTATAACCTTAGAAGCACGGGTTAAGAATTACGGTAATTCAGCGGTCGGTTTTTATACCCGCTGTGTTGTTGAAACAATCACTGGTGCCCGCGTTGTTTATCAAGATTCGGCATATGTCAGCAACTTACAGCCGGGACACACGACTAATCTATCGTTTTACAATTTAACGCTTAATGGTGGTTGGTATAAGGTTACTTATAAAACACTGTTAGCGGGTGATATGCAACCGAACAATGATGCAATGAGCAAGAATTTCTGGGTGATTACCAGTGGCTATAAAGATGCCGGCGTCTCGGCAATTATTACACCAATGGGCGAAGTTCAATATCAAAATACCTATTATCCAACAATTCAGATAAGAAATTACAGTGCCCAACAAGAACAAATTCCAGCAAAAATTGTAATTCGTCAAACCGAAGCTCCATATACAATTGTTTATTCGAAGACCTTAACCGGTGAAGTTGTCCAGCCGTTGCAATCAAAAATATATTTAGCAACTGACCCTTGGATCGCAACAACTGGGACTTATGAAATTATTGCTTTAACAACTTTGGCTGGTGACCAAGACCATTCCAATGATACTTGCAAAGCTGGAATTATTTGTGTGAACATTGATGCCGCAGTTTTATCAATCTATAGCCCGGCAGCAATGGTTGAACCCACATCAACCGTAATTTGTTCGGTTGAAGTCTTAAATCGTAGTTGGACTCCGCAAGAACTTGATATTACCCTTAAAATCGGCGATGATTACATCGATAGCAAACAGAATGTCGCTTTTCTTGGCGGTGAAAACAAAACAATTATTTTTGATACACCGTGGAATGTAAATAATTCCGGCAATTTTGCGGTTAGATGTTCGGTCTATTTAGACGACGACCAGAGACCACAAAATGATGTCAAAACCTCGACTGTCTTTGTCCCAACACGTGACATTCAACCATTGGTGTTTATTTATCCGGAACCGACGGTTGACACTTTATATCCCAATATTATGATACCACGAGTTGTTATTCAAAATAACGGCAACTACCGAGTAATTTGGGCGCCGATTAATCTGAAGATTTAT
This sequence comes from Caldifarciminota bacterium, assembly GCA_039801485.1. Classification (GTDB taxonomy): domain Bacteria; phylum Hydrothermota; class Tepidihabitantia; order Tepidihabitantales; family CAIPLT01; genus JBDRUR01. The sequence goes on along the minus strand of JBDRUR010000013.1, from coordinate 3,039 downwards.
AAAATCTTACCTGACCAAGAATTTTCTGATTCATTAGTTTACAACGAATATACCAATGTCAATATTTATGAAGGAAGTACCGCAATTGCTTATTTCCCAGACTGGGATCCAAGTTGGTCGGGCGAAGGCAATTACCGATTTGATGTTAAAGCCGAAATGCTAATTGACCAAAACCGAATAAATGATACGCTCTCGTTAAGATGTTATATTAAAAGTATGTTCCGTGATATTGCTCTGACCCAAATCCGCTCACCAAATGATACTATTGCGCCTGGTTATCCAATAATTCCCAAGATAAACTGCACGAATAACGGTAATGTTTCATTAGCATTTGGCGTTGTTTCAGAAATATATGACGGTAGTAAAAGTTTAATCTGGGTCGATACCAGTTATGTCTCAACACCGCTACCACCTGGTTATTCTCGGTCTATTTATACCAAACCATTCACCCCACCTCACGCTGGTAGATATCAAATAATGAGTTATACTATTGTGCTTGACGACGATACAACCAACAACGCGGTCGACCGAGATTTTAATGCTTATTCTAATGTTTATCGGGATGTAACTGTCGCGGCAATTGTTGCGCCCGCCGGTGATAGTATCCCATTTGGCAGTCAAACAATCCAAGCCAATATCATCAATCTCAGTAATGTTGATGCCGATATTAAAATCACTTACAAAGTCTCAAAACTCGGTAATCCGGCTTCAGAGCGAATTCTACTTGACACGATGATCGATTTTTCTAAACACGGCGTAAATCAACCCGGAATACCAAGTTATCAGCAGCTTATCGCAACACCCGAACCTTGGGTAACCTTTGGTATTGATGAAGGCTACCATATTATTAAATGCATTGCTGAACTCGAAGGCGATGAGCATCCAGAAAATAACATTAAAGTATGCACGGTCTATGTCTACATTTATCAGGATTATGGTTGGAGATTGCTATCAAGTCAGGGATTACCGTCAGTATTTAATGGTGGTGCGTTAACTTATGTGCCTAATTACGGTATCTACGCATTTGTCGGGAATAAATCCAATACCTTCTGGCATTATGATAATAACAGCTGGACACAAAAAGCCCCGTTATTTTCTAACCAAATTGATAATGGTGCTTCATTGTGTAATGATGGCAATAAAACTATTTACGCCATCCGCGGTAAAAACTCCCGTGATTTCTGGGCTTATAACTGTTCAACCAATACCTGGACAAACTTAGAAAGTGTGCCACTTGGTCCGACCGGTAAGAAAAAGATTAAAGGCGGTGCTGGAATTGTTTATGTAACTAAGGGTGATTCTCATTATGTCTATTTGGTCAAAGGAAACAATACCAAAGAGTTTTATGCCTACAATATTGAAACTAATACCTGGCAAGAGAAACCAGAAATCCCAATAGCAGTTGGCGATCGAAATCCGAAAGACGGCACTTGCATTACTACTGATGGCACAAATCACATCTATCTCTTAAAACAAAATGATAATAAACTATATCGGTATGACATTAATAATGAAGTTTGGCAAACTAACCTGCGAGCACTAACCCATACTTTGTATCCGAAAAAAGTTGGCAAAGGCGCGGCGTTAGTATATGTAAAAGACCTCAGAAATAATGAATATTTGTATGCGTTCAAAGGCAATAATACCGTTGAGTTCTGGAGATATTCAATCGCTCAAGACCAATGGACATATCTTAACGACAATATGCCGATTATGCCGCCAAACAATAAAAAGATTAAAGCCGGTGGCGCGATGACCGCTTACAATGGCGTTATTTATGCATTCAAAGGTAATAAGACCTCGGAATTTTATAAATACACACCACGGCTGCTAACCGATAATGTCCTGTTAGCAAACACTGACACTGGCGTAATGGGAAATCCAACGGCAATTAACACCTTCAACATTAAGCTCGGTGCTAACATTGTAAAAGATATTGTCAGAATTCAATATCAAGTTAGTACTCATACACCGCTGCGCATTAAATTATATGACGCTACTGGTAGTCTGGTCAAATCTGACGAACATCCAATTACTAATACCTCTGGCGTACTTTCACTTGATGTCTCAAAACTCAGTAGCGGTCTCTATTTCTTAAAAGTTGAAAACAACAATCATAAAATTCTTGAAAAGATAATAATCCAATAGCATAACCTCCTCCTCTCCATTAACAAGGGCGGCTTTTCAATAAGACCGCCCTTGTTTTTTAAAAGTCTATTTATATGGTAACAAAAATTTTAGCAGAATTTTCATATAATCTATTGATAATCATTAAGATAATTTAAAAAACCATCGCTCATGCTGTATAGTATAGGGGGCTGACTTGCTGGTTAAGAAGCAAGCAATAATTTTTTTGAAAAATCAACACAGATTTGCTACATCTTTTATTTATAATTAGGCAAAATCGTTCATTCATTAAATCAGCAAGTAGTATTGGCAATCGTTGCATTGCGGTTATTGGCTTAGTTATATCCTAAGTCAGTAAGGCGGTGCGGTATTAAGAACGGTACTCAGTATCAATTTAAGTGTGGTATTCAGTTATGTTAAAAAACAGTTTATTAGTAATATTAGTTTGTTGACAAATTGCTGATAATTAAATAGAATAAAATGTGCGCCCGTAGCTCAATTGGATAGAGTGCCGGACTACGAATCCGTAGGTTCCGCGTTCGAATCGCGGCGGGCGCGTTAAAATTATTAAAATAATGAATCACGAACATTGGATGCACGAGGCATTGCTTGAAGCCCAAAAGGCTTTTGACCAAAATGAAGTGCCAATTGGTGCGGTTGTCGTCAAAGAAAATCGGATTATCGGCCGAGGATATAACCAAACCGAAAGTTTAAATGACCCAACTGCCCATGCCGAAATTATTGCGATCTCAGCGGCCGCTAACTATCTCCATTCCTGGCGATTAACCAATGCCACAGTTTATGTAACTTTAGAACCATGTTTAATGTGCACCGGAGCGTTAATTTTAGCGCGCATTAAACGATTAGTATTTGGCGCTTATGATAAAAAGTTCGGTGCTTGTGGTTCATTAT
>JBDRUR010000012.1:0-27333 GCA_039801485.1 Caldifarciminota bacterium | reverse complement strand
AGTTTATGGCGAGTTCAGCAACAGACACCATACCACCAAGGATTACCAGTATTCGTCCGAATTTAGGCGCAACAAATGTTGCAAAACAGATTTTAATTGAGTTTGTTTTTTCGGAGCCGATGGATACCGCATCAACCGTTAAATTCTTAACAACACCTCTTGATACCAGTTTTGTACGCTGGCAGTGGGGTAGTGATTGGCAGACACTGAGTTTTGGTTATCGAGAAACATTAGCGCCCAATGCGACGGTCTATTTTGCGCTTTTACCGACCTTAAAAGATTTGGAAAATAATCAAATTAAAAATTATGGTTATACTTTTTTTACTGTTGATTCCAGTTTGGCACCAATTTTGGTATCCGGCGATTTATCGTATAATCAGCAACCATATGTTGATGGTGTTGTAATCTTTTCTAACCCTTCCAGTAAAGCATTTACGCTGTCGGATAAGAATGGCAAGTTTTCGATTCGGCTTGATAGTTTGGTTTACCAGATCTTGGCAGTGGCTGATACCAACTTTGATAATCAGGTTGATTTGTTTAGCGAATTACCCAATTTTAATCCACGACAAACCCAGCAGTTAAAACTGAACTTATTGCCCGATACGGCAAAGCGAAATATTTATCAGAATTTATACTAATTAATTGTTTTATGTTTTATAACCTGCTGACGATTATTTTTATCATCGGTCTCGGCGTCTGTTATGTTTTGCTCTTTTTGAAAGACCGCAAGGCCGGAGATTACAAGGCGCATAGTTTTTTAAGGTTAGTAATCTTATTATTAGTAATTTTGATGTTGCTTGGTTATGTTTTTCGACTGACATTTACCCAGTCGCCAAAGATCCCGATTTTAGTGTTAGTTGATATTTCTAAGAGTATGGATATAAAAGATAATATCACGCAAGTGAACCAGGTTGTTGATAAGATTAATAAACTGCCTAATAAAAAACAGGTTTTTAGTTTTGGTGATTCAGTGTTTTCGGTTTATCGTTATGAGCAGCCATTTGCCAATCGCACTGATATTACCAAGGCATTGAGTTTTGCCAAGAATAAAAAGCCGGGTTGTATTGTCCTGGTCTCTGATGGCCAACATAATGCTGAAAATGACCCAATGATGATTGTAAAGGCAATTCAATCGCCGATTTATACAATTGGTATTGGTGCCGAACAAAAATCAGACATTGCGATTCATAGTATTATCAAACCTTGGCAAAGTTTTTTTGGTGATACGGTTAATATTATTGTCCGGATTGAGAATAATGGATTTTATCGTGAACACACGAAGATTCGACTGATGCGTAAGGGTAAAGAGATACTTAATAATGTGGTCCAATTTTCAGATCGGGATGTTATCCAAGAGGTTAGTTTTAAAGTCGTGCCCGAGACCACCGGCAAGATTGTTTATACGGTTAAAATTGATAGTTTATTTAATGAGGCAACTTATCTTAATAATGCTAAGGAGATTGTTATTGATGTTATAAAAAACCGCTGGCAGATTGTTTATCTAACCAATGCGCCATCATTTAATACCCGATTTTTGCCAGCCAATTTGACTGCTAATGAAGATTACAGTGCCCAATTTACCGTGATACCAATTGTTGCGTTTGTCAATCAGAATTTTCAAATACTAAAACAAATTTCATTGGACCAAGCACTACAAGCAGCAGATGCGATAATTCTTGATAATATCGATGAGACGAAAATGCCCTCAGAGATGAGCGCTAAACTTAAAACCCAGATTTCGACTGGAAAAGGTGTTTTGATTTTGACCGGCGAAAATTTTCGGCTAACTTCTTTGAGCGATATTATGCCGTTTGAGTTTAAAAAAGAAAACATTATAAAAAAAGATATTTTTTTAGAACTAACAGATGTTGGCGCGGTTAATCCGATTTTTTATGATGAAACTAATCAGTTTTTACTTAATAATACGCCACCACTTTGGGGTCTTCACCCAATCACAAATCTTAAGCCCAGCACCATCATTTGGGCAGTAAGTAAAGAAGATAAAAACCCACTAATCGTTTATTATCAATATCAAAAGAGCAAAATAGTTGCAGTTACCGGTTTTCCGATTTGGCGTTGGAGTTTTTCGGCAATTGAGACCGAAAAAACCCAGCAAAACTTTTCACGATTTATCAAGAATTTGATGCGCTTTTTATCAGTCAAGGACTTAACACCATTTCGGCTGGTTACGAATAAATCCGAGTATCTAACCGGCGAACCGATATTTTTCAACTTATTTGCCACCAGCAGTGACGGCAGTCGGTGGTCGGGTTTGAATGTTGAGCTCGATGTGCCGAATTTTAAAGTGACGATACCCTTATATGAAGCTGATGCTGGTATTTATCAGGGTGAAAGTTATGCGTTTATGCCCGGTGAACATTTTGCCCAAGCAAAAATTAGTAAGGATGGCAAAGAAATTGGCACTGCCAAAACATCTTTTCTGGTAACCCAACAGAGTATCGAAAATATTACCGGTCTTAATGCTGACTTGTTAAATAAATTAGCCAATGCGACTGGTGGCAAGTATTACCCAGCTGATGAATTTTTAAAGCAGACATTTTATCCCGAAATTGTTAAATATAAAAAATCCTTAAGATTCGCTTTTTATAATAATCCTTATATTTATGTGATTGTGACGATTATTTTTGGCATTGTTTTGTTTTTAAGAAAGAAGAAAGGGTTTTTGTGATAGATTGCCGGATTTTATTATTGATACTTGGTCTGATGGCGTTGTTAGCCGTAAACTGTCAAGGGAATCTGCGGGAATCGATTATTAGTGGTTTACAACGCCAAGGGATATCGCCAGAATTAACCATTGTCATTACGGCAATGTTGCCAATTATTGAATTGCGTGGTGCGATTCCTCTAGGTATTAATTTTTATCAAATTAGTTGGTATAAGGTTGTTTTGCTCTCACTTATTGGGAATTTATTACCGATTTTGCCAATTTTATATTTGTTAGATACAATATCAAAATTATTAAGTCGGATTTCGGTCTTTAAGAAATTTTTTAACTGGCTATTTACTCGGACTAGAAAAAGAAGTAAAATTATTGAAGAATATGAGATGCTGGGACTAACTATTTTTGTCGCAATTCCGTTACCGATGACCGGAGCCTGGACCGGTGCGATTGCGGCATTTTTACTAGGATTAAAGCAAATGCCGGCATTTATTGCAATTATGTTTGGCGTGTTAATTGCGGCGGTGATTGTTACTGGTTTGTCCTTGCTTAAGATCTGGGGATTGTTCATCATCGCAATCGTTGTGCTGTTTTTTATTGGTCGGGCAATTTATATTAATCAAGCCAAAAACAATGGGGGATAAAATGAAGGCATTAGCTTTAACCATTTTAAGTTTATTGATTATCTGCGCATTTAGTCAGGCAGATAGCGGTGCTGAGACAATAAACTTTACCAAAAAGTTGATTGCGGCCAATAACGATTTTGGATTTCGGGTACTTAGTCAATTAACCAAAGATTTGCCGAAGCAAAATCTGCTGATATCGCCAATGAGCATCGCAATGTGTTTGAATATGGTTTACAATGGTGCCGATGGCGAGACCAAATCGGCGATGGCAAAAACCTTGGGAATTGAAGATTTTTCTTTAGAACAACTAAATTCAGCCAATGCCGAATTGCTTACAAAATTAAAAAGCAGTGATTCAAAAATCGTTGTCAATATTGCTAACTCAATCTGGGGACATAAAACCGTAAAGTTTAAGCAGACATTTATTAATCAAAATAAAAAGTATTATTCGGCAGAAGTTGTTTCGTTAGATTTTTATAATCCAAAATCAGTTTTAAAGATTAACAAATGGGTTGCGGCGCAGACTAATAATAAGATAACGAAGATCGTTGAAGCCCTCGACCCATCACAACTAATTATCTTAATTAATGCGGTTTATTTTAAGGGTAGTTGGTCATTGGCATTTGATAAAAGCAAAACTAAAGAACTACCATTTACCCTTATTGATAATACCCAAATTAAGATACCAATGATGACGCAAACCGGTAGTTATTTTTATTATGAAGATGCATCGCTACAGGTAATAAAACTTCCTTATGGTAAAGGCAAGATGAATATGTATCTCTTTTTACCAAAAGATAACCTAGTCGATTTTCTGTCAGCCTTTGATAGTAAACAATGGTTAGAATATCAGTCGCAATTTCAATATCAGAAAGGTAGTATTACCCTGCCAAGATTTAAGTTCGAATATGGCAAAACCCTGAATGACATCTTGATTGCCTTGGGCATGCAAATTGCTTTTACTGAGGCGGACTTTATCAATATGTGCGACCAGTTGGTCTTTATTTCCGATGTGCTTCATAAAACTTATATTGAAGTTAATGAGCAAGGCACTGAAGCTGCGGCCGTAACCGCAACTTTTATGGCAACGGCGGTATTAGAAGAACCAAAGCCTTTTACGATGGTTGTTGACCGTCCATTTTTCTTTGTAATTTGCGATGACGAGACTAATGCGATTTTGTTCATGGGCGCAGTTACTAATCCAAGTTAGTTATCGAGGAGAGCTATGGTGTTAAAGATTATTAAAATTATGACGCCAATATCGCTACTTTTATGCGTGACGCTTTTTGCGCAAAATACGATTCTGGTCTCAAAATTAACTGATGCTAATAATGCATTTGGGTTTAAACTATTTTCAGCCCTTATTAGTCAAGACGAAATCAAAAATATTTCGATTTCACCTGCCAGTATCACAATTGCGTTAGCAATGACTTATAATGGTGCGGACCTAGCAACCAAAGACTCAATGGCGCAGACATTAAATATTACTAATCTATCGCTTAATGAGTTCAATCAAGCAAATTATACACTGAGAAATTTACTGACGAACAAAAAAAGAAAGGCACTGGTTAAAATTGCCAATTCATTGTGGGCCGACCGAACTATTAAATTTAAGAAAGAGTTTATTGCGACCAATAAAAAATATTACAATGCCCAACTGACCGAGCTTAATTTTAGTGACCCAAAGTCAGCCAAAATAATTAATAATTGGGTCAGCAAAGCGACTGATAATAAAATCCAGAAAATTATCGAAGATATTGGTGAAGATGTTGTCGCCTTTATTATAAATGCGATTTACTTTAAGGGTATTTGGCACAACAAATTTGATAAAAATCAAACAACCGAACAGCCGTTTTACACAATTGATGGTAAAGAGAAGAAACAGCCAATGATGAAGCAAAAAGGCACTTATAATTATCTTGAAACGGATAAATTTCAAGCAGTAAGCCTACCTTATACTAATCACGAAATGAGCCTTTATATCTTTTTGCCGAAAGAAACGTCAGAGATTAAACAGTTTTTATCACATCTAAATTTCGAAAACTGGCAGAAATGGTTAAGTGAATTTAGATTGCATAAAGGTACTATTGCAATACCAAAATTTAAATTGGAATACGAAAAATCATTAAAAGAAGCATTAAGCACAATTGGGATGGCAATTGCGTTTGATGATAATCGGGCAAATTTTTCGAAAATGGCAAGTACCCAAGTTAAAGGCAATATATTTATTGGCGATGTTAAACACAAGACTTATATTGAAGTAAACGAAGAAGGTACCGAAGCCGCGGCGGTGACCGTGGTGCAGATTGAAGTTAAAGCCGCGCCGATTGATGAGTTCACGATGATTGTCGATCACCCGTTCTTCTATGCAATTGTTGATAACCAGACCAATGCGGTCTTGTTTATGGGTGTGGTAGTTGAACCGGAATAGTTAACCATTGTCGTTTAAGATTATTATAAAGGTCATTAGCAGATAGGGTTTTTGAGTTTATTGACATTTAGCGAAACCTGATTATACTTCACAAAATGGGTAAAGTAATCGTTACCGAAAATTTGACCAAAGAGTACCGCACTGGATTTAAGATGCAAAAGATTCGCGCAATTGAGAATCTTAATTTAGAAGTTGAGGCACGAGAAATCTTTGGATTTTTGGGACCAAATGGTGCCGGCAAAACAACGACGATTAAAATATTGGTCGGATTAGCCCAGCCAACTAGTGGCAAAGCAACTGTTTTGGGTAAACCGTGTACTGATGTTGAGATTAAACGGCAGATTGGCTATCTGCCGGAATCACCGTATTTTTATGAATATCTTAATCCAGTTGAATATTTAAAACTTTGTGCCCAGTTGTCGGGATTGCCGAGTGACGACCATGCAAAACAAATTACTAAGTTATTAAAGTTAGTGCGATTAGATGCGTTTGAAAAGATGAAAATTCGAGGTTTTTCTCGTGGTATGTTACAACGCCTAGGCATCGCTCAAGCATTAATTCACGATCCGGAATTAGTAATTCTCGATGAACCGATGGGTGGACTTGACCCGATAGGTCGGAGAGAGTTTCGGGATATAATTCTCAATCTCAAAACCCAAGGCAAAACTGTTTTCTTTTCGACCCATATTCTGGCTGATGTTGAGATGATTTGCGACCGAGTTGGTATTCTCTTAAATGGAAAATTAATAAATATCGGACGATTAGATGAAATTTTAGGTGCTGAAATTGAAACCTTTGAGATTGTCATAAAAAATATTGACCGGAAAATGGTCAAGGTTTTAGAAAGATTATCGGATAAAGTGATTCCTAGTGAAGACAAAGTGCTCATTGAAGTCAAAACCGAAGAAGAAGTCGAACGGATAATGGCAATTGTTCGAGAGGTAAATGCTAAGTTAATATCACTGCTACCAAGACGAAAGACCTTGGAGGACCACTTTATGAGGGAAATTCAAAAAGAACGATTAAAAGAAATATGATTTTATTTGCATTATGAGGGTCAACGGCATTATTCTTAATACTTTTCGTGAAGCAATCCGCGATAAGATTTTTATCACGATCATAATTTTTGCGGTGATTGTGATGGGTAGTAGTAAAGTTGTTCAGCCATTGGCATTAGGACAAGAGGAAAAGGTAATTAAAGATATTGGGTTAAATAGTATTACCCTGTTTACGGTTTTGATTGCGGTGTTAGTCGGCGGTCGCTTAGTATATAAGGAAATTGAAAAACGAACGATTTATCTAATAATTTCGCGACCAATTCATCGTTGGCAATTTATCATTGGTAAATATTTTGGACTGTTACTCGTTATTTTTGAAAGCCTTTTAATTATGGCGTGCGTCTTTTATCTGATATTAGTTTTATTAGGGATTACACCGAGTTTAAATTTGTTATTATCAATATTGATGACATTTTTCGAATTGTGGATAATTACCGCATTGGCAATTTTCTTTTCGACATTTTCGTCACCGATAACTAGTTCGATTTTTACTTTTGCCATCTATTTTCTTGGACATTTAACTCGGGACTTTAGAGCATTTGCTATTGCTACCAAATCACCATCAACAAAAGTAATTGCCGACATCCTTTATTATCTTTTACCTAATTTAGCCAATTTTAATATTAAAGCCGAAGTGGTGCATAACATTTATCTTGAGCCAAAGATATTTATCTTGACAATTGCTTACACAGTTTTGTATTCAACGATTGTGCTGATATTTTCTTGTCTATTATTTCAGAAAAAGGATTTTTAAAATAATGGGGAAGTTTATAAATCATCAATTCAAAAATTTAATTACTCGATTTTTCATTGTCGCATCTGTTTTTTTCTGCGGATTTCTAATCTGGTTAGTCCAGTTTAATCTCGATTTATCCCGACATAAGTCGTTTCGGATAAGGCTTGTTGAGGAATTAATGTATTTTCCATCAGGCAAATTTTTAAAGCCAGTAGTAATTGAATATCAGACCGCGGTCGCCGATTTAGTGTGGCTAAGAGCAATTCAATACTATGGCGAACACCTGATGAGTGACCATAAATATGAATATCTTGACCATATCTTTGACATCTTATCTTATTTAGACCCACGGTTTAGCGGTGCTCATCATTTTGGGGCACTAATTTTAGCATGGGATGCTCGGCAGGTTCAAGAAGCACTTAAACTAATTCATCGGGGGATAGAGTACAATCCACTTGATTGGCAATTGGTTTTTGACGCGGCGTTTATTAACTATATGTTGACCAAGGATTATTTGACTGCAGGTTATTATTTTGAGATTGCCTCGAAACTGCCGGAAACCTGGCGAATAACTGAACGGTGGGCAGCATTTTCATTTGAAAAAGGCGGTAATATCGATTTGGCATTAGAAATTTGGTTACAAATCTTTAATAATACCGAGAATCGAAAATTGAAAGAGTTAGCGGAACGAAATATTGCCAAATTATTACAACAAAAAGCAACGAAAGATTGAATAGTATTGACAGAAACTTAAATAATATTAAAATATTATAAAATTTAATAGTCTCAGGATGGTCTAAATGGATATTAAACGAAGAGATACTGAAGAGACCGAAATATCTTACGAACGTCGGTATGGGGTGCCTTTTATTGATTTATCACAGTTTAAATTAGATCCGGAGTTATTATCGCAATTTAAAGAAGAATTTTTGCGAACCCACAAGGTTTGTCCGTTATTCCGCACCGGCAATGTGTTGGCCGTGGCGATGGTTGACCCTCATGATATTGTCACCATCGATGAAATCCGTCGCCAAACTGGTTTAGAAGTAGAAACAATGGTATGTCGTGAGGCGGATTTGCTTCAAGCAATAAGTCAATATTATAGTTCATCCACCCCAAAAGTAGAAGAAAATGCTGCTTTAGATGAGGTGGAGGAAGTTGATATTAAAACAATCGAACCAGATGAGGAATCCGCTGTGACCTCTGAGTTAGATTTGGCGCCGCGACAATTAGAAGAAATGGCTTCAGAAGCACCGGTGGTTCGGTGGGTAAACCAAATGTTAATGCGGGCAGTGAGAGAAAGGGCATCGGATATTCACATCGAACCAACGCGTGACGGTATTAACATCCGTTTCCGAATCGACGGTGTTTTAACTCCAATTCCACCACCAAAGAAAAACTTGCAATTAGGGATTATTCCGCGAATAAAAATTATGTCCCGAATGAATATTGCCGAGAAACGAGTACCACAAGATGGCAGATATGGTGCAATCATTGATGGTCGCGAAATTGACTTTCGTGTTTCAACTTTTCCAACAACTTATGGCGAAACCGTAGTTATGCGAATCTTGGACCGAATTCGGTTACTGTCATTAACCGAGCTCGGATTCCAAAAGAGTGATTTGGAGATAATGAGAGCAATGATTGCTAAACCGCACGGTGTGATAATTGTTTCTGGGCCAACCGGTAGTGGAAAAACAACCACGCTCTACGCGATTCTTAACGAAATTAGGGGAACAGAAAAAAATATTATCACCATTGAAGACCCAGTTGAATATGATATTGATAATATTTCCCAGTCACAAGTTAATTTACGTGCTGGATATACTTATTTGGTTGGTTTACGACACATTTTACGACAAGACCCGGACGTAATTATGATTGGTGAGATTCGTGATGGCGAAACTGCCGGTGTTGCCATTCGGGCAGCGTTAACCGGTCAATTGGTTTTTACAACCGTCCATGCCAATGATGCACCGGGCACAATAACTCGTCTGATTGATATGGGTGTTGAACCGTTTTTAGTTGCCTCAGCGGTAGAAGGCGCGGTAGCTCAAAGATTAGTGCGGAGAATATGTCCAAAATGTAAGGTGCCGTATTTTCCACCAGAAAAACTGATGGTTGAATTAGATTTGCCACCTAATACCCGATTTTATAAAGGTCAAGGTTGTGCTTATTGTCGCAATACCGGTTATGCTGGTCGTATTGGTATTTTTGAAGTATTAAGAACAAATGATAAAATTCGCGATTTGATAATTACTCGGCCAACAACAACTGCTTTACGCAATTTGGCACGCCAGCAAAATATGCATACACTTTGGGAAGATGGTATCCAAAAAGTCTTAGCGGGAATAACGACAATTGATGAAGTAATGAGAGAAACAGAAAAGGTTTAACGATAAAATAAGGAATATATGCCGTTATTTCGGTATAAAGTAAGGAACAAAGACGGGGTGATATTAACTGGGACATTAGAAGGGACGGATTTACCAGGCGTTGTCGAGCGACTTGATGCCCTCGGCTACATTCCAATCTCAATTAAAGAAGAAAAGGCAAAGCAAGTTGTTAGCGGTCGGCAAATAAGAATTCCGTTTTTAGCGCCACGAGTAAAATTGATTGATTTAATCGTATTTACTCGCCAGTTTGTGACATTACATAAAGCCGGATTGCCAATGCTAACTGCCATCAGTGCCCTGCAAGCTCAAACAAAAAGTAAGACACTGGCACAGGCACTAGATTCAATACGGAAAGATTTAATGGGCGGTATTACTTTATCAAGTGCCTTGTCAAAATTCCCTAATATCTTTAATGAGTTATATGTAAATTCCGTATGGGCAGGTGAGACCGGTGGCGTACTCGATGAAATTTTAACAAGAATCGCTGATTTATTAGAGCATGAACGGAAACTGCGTTCTGATATTTTATCGGCATTGCGCTACCCAATGTTAATCGTGGTTGCGTTCTTTGTTGTAATTTTCGTTTTAGCAACTTTTGTCTTGCCTAAGTTTATTACGCTTTTAACTGCGGTTGGTGGTAAAGTACCGTTACCAACGCTTATGTTAATCCAAATTGTAAAGTTTTTGCAAAATTACTGGATATTTTTGTTTTTAGGCATTGCCTTGATTTTTGTGCTGTTTTTTACATTTATTAGAACAAAGGGTGGTCGTTTATGGTGGGACCGAGTAAAGTTAAGATTGCCGATATTTGGTGGTATTTCCTACAAGATTGCCTTAAGTCGATTTGCGCGGATGTTTGAGACCTTAGATCGTGCGGGACTGCCAATATTAAGAACTTTAAACTTAGTCAGTAAGACTTGTGGCAATGCTTATATTGCCTCCAAAATTGATTTAATCGCTGAAAGTGTTAGACGGGGCCGCGGTATTGCAACGCCAATGAGGGAGGTTGAAGTATTTCCACCAATGGTGGTTCAAATGGTTGCAACTGGTGAAGAATCAGGTGCTTTAGATGATATGTTACATCAAGTTTCAGATTATTATGACTCAGAATTAGAAAATACGGTCAAAAATTTGACGTCGATGATTGAACCAGTTTTAATAATGGTATTGGGTGTCGGCGTTGTATTTGTCATTTTAGCAGTAATCATGCCATATTTAAATTTGCTGTCGTCCTTTGGACGATAGATATCCTTAAAAATCCAGCTAATAAGTGTTTAATTCTTAGTTGTTAGTTCTGACTAATTTTTGAGAACCGTTGTTCAAAAATCGTATATAAGGTTGGGATAAATACTAAAGTTAAAAATGTCGAAACAATCATTCCGCCAATTACGGCTCGGCCCAATGGCGACCATAATTCAGAACCCTCGCCAATTTTCATTGCTAAAGGTAGTAACCCAAAAATCGTAGTTAAAGCAGTCATTAAGATTGGCCGCATTCTTATTTTTCCACCATAAACAACCGCTTCTTTTAATGGCATATTGTATTTTCTTCTGAGCCGGTTCACATAATCGATGTAGACAATACCATTGTTAACAACAATTCCGACTAATACCAGAACACCGATACCGGAAATCACTGATAAAGTCGTTCTAGTTAAGAAAAGCGTCCAAATAACACCAATTAATGCCAAGGGGATTGTAAATAAAATAATGAATGGGTCACGAAAACTTTCAAATTGTGATGACATTACCATAAATACCAAAATAATCGCAATCAAAACAGCAAATCCGATGTCCTTAAATGATTTAATCATTTCTTCATAAGAACCAGAGACTTTAATTTCAAAACCTGGTGGGACAACCACCTGACTAATTGCTTTGCTTACTTCCTGAGCAACTTTGCCAGCGGAACGACCAACAACATTACCAGTAATACTAATAATTCGCTCAGTATTTTTATGTTCTAATTGAAGCGGACTGACGCCGGTTTCGATAGTTACAATATTTTTTAACAAAACTGGTCCAGCCGGTCCATTAATAACAGTATTTAAGACATCATTTAATCTACTTCGTTGATTTTGTTTAAGGCGAATCAGCATATCATATTCTTTACCTTTTAAGCGATAATTAGTTGCAACATTACCTTCAATTTGTGTTCGTAAAGCACTGCCAATCTGATAGGGAGTCAACCCAAATTGGGCTGCTTTATAACGATTCACTACTAGTTGAATCTCTGGATCGCCTTTTTCACGATTAGATTTTAAATCAACAACACCAGGGACCTTACTAACAATCGACATCAATACATTGTTTAATGAGTCAGCGATTTCGATATCGTAACCAATAATATCGACTTGAATTGGCGCACCACTACTAAAGATAACACTTCGCCGGCTGGTTTGACTTAAGCGAACAGCAAGACCGGGAATTAGGTTTGCTTGTTTTCTGATATCATTTTCAATTTCTGAGATACTGTGGCGGGCGTTTTTCTTAAGCATAAGGTTAATTTCGGCATAATTAGCACCGGTCTGTCCAAAAATTTCTTGAAAAACACTTGCAGCTTCACCAATTTGAATTACCATTCCATCTAATTCATTGGACCATTTTTCTAAAATGTATTTTTCCAATTTAGATACTGCTTGGTTGGTCTTTATAAGATTTGTTCCCTTGGGCATTTCGACAATTAGTTCGCTATATCGTTGCTTTGTTTCCGGGATAAATTCAGTACCAACAAATGGGATTATTGCTAAACTGATAATGAAAAGTCCAATTGTTCCGAAAACGATTATCTTGCGATGAGCCAATGCCCAGTTAATAATTTTACTATAAATTTCTTCTAAATTTTTGTAGAACCGTTCCGACTTAGCGAGAAATCCTTTTTCGTTGGCACTTGACGGTTGGAATTTAAGATAACGGCTAGTCAACATTGGAATAAGAGTAAGTGCAATTCCCAAGGATGCTACTAACGAAAAGATAATTGCCCAAGCAAGTTCTTTGAATAATATTTTGATTAAACCCTGCAGCAGTAGTAATGGGAAAAATACCGCCAAGGTGGTTAATGTTGATGCGGTAATCGCCATCGCAACTTCATCAGTTCCAATGCGCGCCGCAGAAATTGAATCGATACCCTTTTCTCGATGACGATAAATACTTTCAAAGACAACAATACCATTGTCTACTACCATACCAACTGCAATTGCTAAGCCAGCCATTGATAAAATATTAATGGTAAATCCAGCAAGATACATAAAAAATAAAGCAAAGAAGACCGAAATTGGTATTGCAAATGCAACAAATAAAGTTGCCCGGAATCTTCGTAAAAACAAGAAGAGCACAACAATGGCTAATAACCCGCCTAGGATTAAATTAATGGCGACATTTTTAACTGACCGTTTTATTATTTCAGAACTATCCCAGAATACATCAAGATTGACCGACGACGGCAAAGTATTTTTTATTTTTTTAATTTCGTGCTTAATATTATTTACCACTAAAATAGTATTAGCATCTGGCCGGCGTTGAACCCACATAAAGATCGCATTTTTTTGATTTAATCGGGTGTAATTAACCTGCTCGGCTGATGTCCAAGTAACATCGGCAATTTGCCTTAACAATACCGGGACCGTTCCTTTTTTGCCGATAATGGTGTTGCGAATATCTTCTAAATTTTCGTATTGTCCAACCAAACGAACAATAAATTTTTGTTCTTCAGTTTGAACTGACCCAACTGGGAAATTAATATTTTGTGCTTTTAGTGCTAAAACTATTTGGTCAAAAGTAATGCCCAAATTTGCCATCTCTCTTAAATCAACATTGATTTGCACTTGATTTTTAACGCCACCAGCAACGCCGACTGCGGCAACACCAGCAATGCGTTGCAATTGAGTTGATACATCTTCAGCAATTTCTCTCAACTCTGTTTCAGAGATGTTGCCGGATAAAGTAATATTAATGACCGGCATCATTGAAACATCAAATTTTAGCATAAACGGTTTTTGAGCGTCGTCAGGTAAATAAATTTCTGCTTGGTCAAGGCGCTCTCTGATATCAGTAGCGGCAGCATCTAAATTTGTTCCCCATTCTAATTGCAGCATAATAACTGAAATCCCTTCACTAGTTCGCGATGTTAAATTTTTTAAATTCGGCACGGTGCCTAATTGTTTTTCTAAAACATCGGTCACTGCTGATTCAACTTCTAATGGTCCGGCACCTGGATAGATTGTGGCAATAACAACCATTGGTAATGTAATATTAGGAAATAAATCAACTTTCATTCGCGAAATCCCAATAACGCCGAAAATAACTAAGGCTAACGATACCATCATTGTTGTAACTGGCCGGGCGATTGAACTATCGGTTATTTTCATTTTTTACTCCTTAGTTTTGCTATTCATTGTTGTACTTCGATTGGTATAACTTTATCACCTTCGGTAACGCGTTCTTTACCGATTGTGATGATTTTCTCACCGATTGTAAGTCCAGATTTGATTTCAACCAATTCGTCGCCAATCAAACCAATTGTGATTTCCCGAAAGTGAGCAATGTTGTTACTATCAATTACTATTATCTTGGTAAGATTATCAGAAAACAATGCGTTAAGTGGCAGTGCAATCACATCTTCTTTTTGTTCTAAAATCAATGCGATACTACAAGCCATTCCGGGGATTAATTTTCTTTCATAATTTGGTATTAAAACTTCGACACTTGCTGAACCTGAAAGTTGGTCAACAACTGATGACACATTGGTGACTTTACCTTGAAATATGCTGTTAGCTAAAGAAGCAACCGATATCTGAGCAATAGCACCCTTTTTTACATAAGGCAAGTCTTGGTCAGCAATTGGTGCCTTTGCTTTAACATATTTAGTATAACTGGCAATAGTAGCAACTGGGATTGTTGGGGCGACCATTTGTCCAATATCAACATAAATTTTGCCAACGATACCAGCAATTGGTGAGCAAACCGGTCCGGGTTTGTAGTCCATTCCGGGAATATCATTAAGGACAAAAAGAATAGTGTCATTTTCATTAACTGGTGTTCCTTCGGCTTTAACAATTTTGGTAATTCGACCGGTTATTTTGGGATATAATGTTACTTGTTGTTCGCCGTAAATTGCACCAAACAATTTGACTGACCGAGTTACATTTTTTTTACTAACGGTAATTACCGATACCGTCTGAGCAGTTCTTTTTTCCTGATTTAACTTATTGGTCCGACAGCATATAAAAGAAATCGATAAGAGCATAAATAATAATATTATAAAATTGACCGTTTTTTTCATAATTCTAACTCCTTAAAATTATAAGTTATAGATAAAGATTACTTTTATAAATTTTCCAAATGTGTTGAATGATTCTCATATTTATTGTTTACCTAAAGCATTAAGCAATTTTGCTTGAGCAATGATACAATTTGCTACGGCATTTAATCTATCGAATTTTGCCTGGGTCAATGCGAGTTGAGTGTCAATATATTCTAAATTAGTAATTAAACCGCTGTTATATTTCTCATCGGCTAAAATTAATGCTTTCTCCGCAGTCGCAACATTTTCATCTTGATAAGTTAAAATTTTTCTTTCTTGTTCTAAATTAAAATATAAACTTTTTACTTCCAATTTAATGGCATCTTCCAGTAGTGATAAGCCAAGTTTTGCTTGATTTAATTGTGCTTGTGTCTGTTTTAATTTATAGAAATTAGCACCACCGGTAAAAAATGGCATCGATACTCCGATAGTGAAGTTCCAATCCTTTCCCCAGTTTTCTTCAGTGAAACTAAATGGTTTCTGGTAATTATAATTAAATGCAGAAAATAAAGTTGGTAAATTGGCAGTTTTTTGTATGTGATATGTTTTGTTTAAGATACTAACTGTTCGGCGCATATTATTAATGTCGGCTCGCGTTTGTAACGCAATGTTAATTGCCGAATCCAAATCAATTTCGTATGGCCGAAATTTAAACTCATCATTCAAGACAATTGGTGTATCTGCGTTGATGCCGATTAATGATTTTAAAACGTAATAAGCAAGATTTCTTGTATTGTTTATTTTAATCAATTGCGATTGGATGTTCGCAAGTTGAACTTTTGCTCTTAATAAATCTAGTTGCCCGACCAATCCATTCTGATATAGTTTTTCAATTTGCTTAATATGTTTTTCCATCTGCTGATAAGATTCATTCATTAATTTTAAACCATAATCAGCAAGCATTGTTTGATAAAATGACTCAGTTATTTGTAATTTTAAATCACTAACTGCTTTTCGATAACTTTCCTTTTCAATATCGAAAGATAAGCCGGCGATTTGATAGGCATTAATTAATTTACCCCAAGTAAAGAGCGTCTGAGTAACTTTGGCATTGAGATTATAATTGTCTTTTTTAACCATTTCTAATGTTTCCGTAATTGCGCCAGTGATAATTGGAATGCTTTCGGTAAAACCAATCAATTGTCCAGTAAAATTATATACCGGAAACGGATACTTGCCATAAATTGGAACTGTCATTGGAAAGCCTTGGGAAGTACCCAATCGAGTATAAGTACCTGATAAACTAACTTGAGGCAAAAAACTTGCTCGAGCGATGCCTTTATTAGCAAATTGTTCTTTTAATTTTTCTTGTGCCATCATAATTGATTTATTATTTTTTAGCGCCAGAGTAATTGCATCATTTAAAGAAAGATATAAAGTGTCAGTTTTTAATGACGCCAAACCAAAAGAAAACAAAATCGATATCAAAAACAAAATCAATTGGAAACTTTTCTTCATTTATAGCACTCCTTTAGTACCATCTTTTTTGCTAATTCTAATCGTTATCGGTAATTAATTTGATTTTTTATTATACAAAATTCTTTATGATTAGTCAATTATAATTATTGAACAACATATTAGAAATTATTGACAATTTTTATTATAATTGTATAATATTATTATAATAATTGGAATTAGGGAAAGGTGTCTTCAGACGCCCACCCTATAACATCTTAACCTCCTTCGTCGCTATTCAGACCCCGAATAGCGATGCAAAGCAAAACCTCCTTTCAAATCGTCTGAAGACCTGACCCCACTTTCCCTAATTCCGTTTTTATTTATTATATAAAATAAAGTCTTATAAACTGTAAAATAACCTGTTGCCAAATCCTCCATTTTCTAATATGCTAATTATAGTATCAAAAATGGCGATAAAGTTTATTGCTGATTTTATGCTGGGTAAACTTGTTAAAAAACTGCGGATGCTCGGCATTGATACAAAATATCTAAGACCGGCATTAAACGGAGAATACAATCCATTAAAACTTCTTAAAATCTCGTTGGAAGAAAATAGAACCATATTAACTCGAAACTCAAAATTGAAGCATTATCCTAATGTTTATTTTATTAAAAGCAGCGATGTCGATGAACAATTTAAGAGTATTATTAAAGATTTTGATATTAGCAAAGAAATCAATGCATTTAGTCGCTGTTTAGAATGCAATGAACTTTTAGCAGAAGTTCCCAAATTAGTAATTAGGGGAAAAGTTCCTTTCTACATCTATCAAACTAAAAACAAATTTGCAATATGCAAAAATTGTAATAAAATTTATTGGCAAGGAAGCCATTATAAAAATATGTCTCGTCAAATTAATAATATTTTTCGAAATTAAATGTAACAAATAAATACTATTTATTTCTTGGAAAAGATGTTTTTTAATTCTTTTTCTGGGTCTAAAGCTATTAATTCACCATCCTTAATTACCCGTAATTCAAAATGGAGATGCGGTGCAGTTGATTTACCGGAACTGCCAATATAACCAATAACATCGCCAGCCGAAACCTTTTCATTTTTTGATTTAATAATTTTGTATAAGTGTCCGTAAAATGTTTCGTAATTATTATCGTGTTTGATCTTTATAAAATTTCCATAAAAACTATCGATACCGGTTTCTTCAATTATTCCGGCTTTAACTGCAAAGACCGGCATGCCCAATTGAGCAGCTAAATCAATGCCCGAATGAGCTGAACTGAATTTTTGCGAGATGATATAACCAACAGTCGGTGCAGATAAGGATTCAGGTTCAACAGTTTTTTTGCTAGTCTCGTATGGTGTATATATTTCTTCTAAACTCGCCAAATCGATCGGCGGAGGATTTTTATCAGCCCCTAACATTTTAACAATTTTCACTCGTTCTAATTCCATGTTTTTTAACCGATTTTGTAATTCTACTATTTTCTTTACTTCACTCTCTAATTGTTGATTGCGGATATATAAATAATGAATAGTGGTATTTTGTTGATTAGCGTAATGCAATAAATAAAGACTTAAAGCAGCAAGAATTATAAAGAAGACGATAGCAATGATGATTATTCTTATTTGCCACAGACTAAATCTTTTTTGATAGGTAAACGGCCGATATAATGATGTGATGATTATCTCTATTTCTTTTTTCACTAATAACTATTTTTTGATAATTAATTTCACTAAACGTGTTAAATCATCGTCTGAATAAAATTCAATCGTTACTGTTCCATATTGGGCCGATTTAGCTATTCGAACTTTTGTTCGCAAATATTCTTGTAATTGTTCTTCCAAAGCAATTAAATGTACATCTTTTTCAACTGATTTACTTTTTATTTGGCTTTTTTTAATTCTTCTGCCAATAGCGCTGGAACATAATTTTTCAGTTTCGCGAACCGATAATCCGTCGCGAATTATGCGTTCACAGATCGCTATTTGTCTATTAGTATCAGCAATCGCAAGTAATGCTCGAGCATGACCCGCAGTGATCTTTCCCATTGAGATGTAGTGTTGAATTTTTTCGGGCAAAGTTAAAAGTCTTAAGGCATTGGTAATTGTTGAACGGTCTTTGCCAACTTTTTCGGCAATCATCTCGTGCGTCATTGAAAAATCTTCCATTAATTTTTTGTATGCCAATGCCTGTTCGATAATATTTAGATCCGTGCGCTGAATATTTTCAATCAGCGCCCATTCTACCATTTCAATATCGGTAGTATCTTTGATAATTGCTGGTATTTCAGTCAATCCAGCTTCTTGGGCAGCGCGCAACCGCCGTTCACCAACTACCAATTCATAATTTACTGAATCAGTATTAACTTCTTTTCTCATTCTGACAATTACCGGCTGTAATACTCCATGTTCTTTTATTGATAAGACTAAATCTGATAAATCTTCTTGCGGTTGCTTTCTTGGTTGATAAGGATTCGGTTTTATTTTAGAAATAGTTAGATACTGAATTTGGTTGACCTCGGTAGCCGGTTTGTTAATTGATTGTGAAATTAGAGCATCAATGCCTTTTCCCAATGCTTGTTTACTCATGTTTGTTGATAATTACATGTTGAATTTTTTATTAATAAACTATTATTAACCACTTTCGCCTGGCGAGCAAGAAATTCTTGGGCCAAATTACGATAAGCGGTTGCCCCGGGTGAATTGTGGTCATACTGGAAAATAGTTTTTCCAAAGCTTGGTGCTTCAGCCAAACGAACTGATCGAGGGATAACTGTTTCATATACCTTTTCCGTAAAAAATTTCCTTATCTCATTAGCAACTTGTAATGAGAGATTGGTGTGTTTAGAGTACATCGTGAGCAATACTCCTTCAATTTCAATTTTAGGATTTATGTATTTTTTTATCAAATTTATCGTATCTAATAGGCGAGCAATGCCTTCTAATGCATAATACTCACACTGCATTGGAATTAATACACTATCAGCGGCGGCTAAACCATTAATGGTAATTAATCCTAAGGTTGGCGGACAATCAATGAAAATATACGAATATTGAGTGAGGTAACATTCTAAAATTTTTTTTAATCGAAACTCTCTATCCGGCAACGAGACCAGCTCTACTTCAGCCCCGGCTAACGATATATTTGAAGGTAATAAATCAAACGATTCGTCAATTTTTATTAAAATATCTTTAGATATTGTGGTATCAATAAACGCATCGTAGATTGATTTTTTTATAATTTCTTTAGCAATGCCCAATCCCGAGGTTGAATGAGATTGTGGGTCAATATCGACCAGCAAAATATTTTTATTTTCTAATGCTAACGCTGCCGATAGGTTGATAGCCGTTGTTGTTTTTCCAACTCCACCTTTCTGATTGGCGATTGCAATAACCTTTGCTCTTTGGTCGGTATTATATTCCATTTAATTTATTAAAATATGATTTTGAAGAATGTCAAGGTTTTATATTTGATAATTTATTAATTCTCCTACTGTTAAGTTAACTTTAGAGCGGAAATTTCTTTTTGACATATTCGATACCTTGCTCTTTAGTAGTAATTTCACCTTCTAACTGTTTTTCCTCTAATTCTTGGAGGATTACTTTAAAAATAGGACCGGGTTTGTATTTTAAAGCGATTAGGTCATCGCCGGTAATTAATCTTTTTATCTGTTTTTTCTTTTCGTCACTCTCCTTAAGTTGCATCATCCTAATTATTGTTCGTTTAAGATGGTCGGTTTTTTTAGCGGTAGCATATCCATCGGCGTAAGTTAATATCATTAAACCAAAATATTCATCGTCTAAATCTCGAAAAAATCGTCGGATTGCTCGATCGGTTAACTCCGGCGCAGTTGCCAATAGATGAAGACGCATATGATTAGCAATTAAGGTTTTTAACATTTTTGTTTGTTTCCGAGATAGTCGCAATTTTTCAATGGCTAATCTTTGCACAATTTTTGCCCCCAAATTATCATGACCATAAAAGTGTACGTTACCATCAGTGCCCATAAATTCTGTGTGTGGTTTAGCAATATCATGTAATAGACCAGTGATTTTTAAGAGTGCCCGACGGTATGGGAAATTAGAAAAGTACTCATCAAATGCTTGGGAAAATTGACTAAAAAAACTTCTTTTAGAGACTAAATATTCTACCATCTTATAAGTACGCAATGAATGATTTATTAAATTCTTATCGTCTAACAATGCTTTTGCCAATGGAAATATTTGCGATAAAAAATTCAATTTGTAAAGTTGTTTGATATGAATATACGATTTGGGGTGTTCACAAATTCTTAATAGTTCGTATTGGATTCTTTCGGCAGCAACGTCAACCAAACTTATTTCTTGGGCTAGTCTAAATATTTTGGGACTAAGTTGGAAATTAAGTTCCAAAGCTAATCGGAATGCTCGCAAAATTCGTAACGGGTCAAGTTTTAATGAATTTTTAGAAACCGGAATAATTTTCTTGGCTTTGAGGTGTTGGATGCCATTAAAATAATCAATAATTGTTGTAGTTTTTTTTAAATCGATTGCCAAGGCATTAATAGTAAAATCGCGACGAAGCAAATCGTTATAAATTTGTTTAGTATCAATTCCATTAAAATCATAAATAACATTATTTTTAACAACTCGAGCTTCATCATCGGATTTTGACAATAACACAAATGTGCCTTTAATTTTTTTAGCAAGTTCGCGAGCAAATTCAATGCCGCTACCAGTTATTGCGAAATCAAAATCATTGGGGATACGATTAAGTAAGATATCTCTTATCGAACCACCAACTAGAAATATGTCTTTTCCTTTGGCTAATGCCAAATCGGCAATTGGGTTAATTATTTCTTTAAAATCATTGAGATTAAAATTCGCAACTTTGTAGAACTTTTTATTTTTTATCATAAATCAATTATATATTATTAAAATCAAAAGTCAAAATGTTATTAGTATCCAATGGAAGTTTGTTGTTAAACTTCGTTGTCCTTTTTATAAATTCCCAAATAACACGGGGTTATTTTGATGATGTTTTTAATGGAAATTGGTAAGAAAATAAAACTGCCTGACCGACGATGAATTAACTTAAAACCATTATCGAACAATATCGCGTCTAATTCATCAATTGATGGCACAAAAACATGGGTTTCATCATTATAAAATTTCTTTACCAAATATTTACTTAATTGATTAGATGATACCGGTAAATGAATAAATAGATAACCGAACTTTTTTAAAATTAAATTAAACTTTTTAAGAAGACCTTCTGGGTTTTCAATGTGTTCGATAACATTAATTGCCAAAATACAATCAATGTGTTTCTTTAATAATAAAAAATCATCGAGACTGTAATAAAATTTTGTGTTTTTTGATTTCTCTTGTGCCCGACTAATAGCATAATGAGAAATATCAATCCCATAAGTTTCATATTGTAATTCTAATTTAGTTATTAATCGGCCGGTGCCGCAACCGAATTCTAAGATTCGGCCCCCAAATGGGATAAGTTTTTTAATAAGATTAACAATAATTTTATCCCGTAAATATGAAAATGGATAATATCCTCGTTCGATATGTTCAAAATATTGTTGATGATAGTTAACCACGGGCAATAAGTTCTTTATAGTAATTTTCTATTTGTTGAACAATATTTTGCCAGGAATATTTTTTGATTTGTAATTGGCTATTTCTAATTAAAAAATTCCTTAGTTCATTATTAGTTGCGATTGTCCAAAGTTTATCAGCCAAATCATCGGCAGCGCCAGTTTTAAATAATAATCCGGTTTTTCCGTGTTCAATTACCTCTTGATATCCTTCAATGTCAGAGGCAATTACTACACAGTCGGCAGCCATTGCTTCTAATAAAACAATACCCTGAGCTTCGCCACCTAATGCGGGCGATATAAAAACATCAGCCGATTTATAACATGCAACTAAATTTTGTTTTTTTATGTATCCTAAAAATTGACAGTATTTCTCGAGATTGAGCCTTTTTACTAAGGCTTTGGCAGTTTGTTCTAATGGGCCCTTTCCGGCTATTAATAGTTTTGCGTTAGGTAATAAAGTCTTGATTTTCGCAAAAGCGTTAATTGCGATTAAAACTCCTTTTCTTTGGTCTAATCGTCCTAAATAAAGGATTGTAAATGAGTCATTATCCTTGGCTATCAATGGGACAACCTTTGTTGAAAATCGCTCATAATCAACACCATTAGGAATTATGCGATACTCTCCAGGAAATAACGGTTCTGCCCAGGTTCTTGCAATTTCACTTACTGCAATTCGCCCATGAATTTTTTTTTGATACCTTTTTAGCAATATTCCCAAATGTTTAATATAATTGCCTCCTTTAAATCCAACTGTATGAAAAGTAACGCAATTGATTGCATTAGAAAAGCATATCGCCCAAAATCCGATTTCTGGCGGATAACAACCATGAACATGAATGATATCATATCGCTCTTCTTGTAATAATTTTTTTACTTTGAAAGGAATGTCGAACCCAAAAGGAAAAGTCGCGTAAGATTTATTAACAGGGATTAATATTACTCTGCCCAGACGGATAATCTCTAAGTTGTCATCGGGTGTATCTTCCCAATTTGAAGGATAGTTGGTCGTAAGTATTTTAACTTGATGCCCCCTGCTTGTTAAATGTTTTGCTAAGTGATAGACATGTTCAGAAATGCCCGAGGGATAAGGCCAATATGCCGATGATACTAATAAAATTCTCACAAGTTTTATAATAACAATTGGCTATTTATTGTCAACATACTATTGCAATATGTCCAAGAGATACTATACAGTTTATGAGGGCTAATTGTGCCAAAAGTCTATTTATATATAGACTTAATTTTAAACGCATTTTTTATATAACTTATTGATAACCAAAAGACTATCAGAAAAACGGTGCGACTATGCTGTATAGTATAGGGGGCGGCCTTAGAGATTTTGCTTTACGTAATAAATTGGCGGTAATTTATATGGTAGTTACCGTTTTATTAGAATTGATATTTAATAGCATAATATGGTTGAAATGATATTAGCGATTTTGGGGACTAAACAGCAATCTGCTATGAAGGCGGTTAAGTGTTTGGTAACAGAGTTACGCTGATCGTAACTTTAATTAGCAGGTTGGGATTAAGATAAAAGACGAATAAATTAACTTGTTTAATAATAGGAAACTTGACTTAGATTAAATGTCTTTTATAATCAATGAATAATTATGAGATTCAAATTATCAATGATACTCATGAGGAGGAGAAATGAACATTTTTGAGATTTACTTCTCACCAACAAGATACTTTTTAAAAATTAAAGAAAAACCGCATTATTTAATACCATTAATTTTGGTAGTAATTATTACGATTATCGGCTCGCTAATAACACTTACAACTATTAAACCTGAACAAAAAATTATTGAATTGAGAGAACAAAATATCCCAGAAGAACAGGTAGAAAGAGCTGAAAAATATCTAAAAGGACCGATGCCGTATATTTTTGCAATCATTGCGTCAATTATTATTGTGCCGATTGGCTTATTGATTGTGTCTTTAATATTTAATTTTCTTTTGCCACTTATCAATGTTAGCGGACAATTTCTGGTTAGCTTTAGTGTTGTTGTTGGGGCGGCGTTAGTCCGCCTGCCGGCAATAATTATCAGAACGCTCTTGACTGTAATTAAGGGTAGCCCTTTTGTGCAGACTAATTTGGCATTGTTCATACCAATGATTTCAAAAAACACTTTTATTTTCCGATTATTAGCAAAACTTGATTTCTTTACGATTTGGGAAGTTGCGTTGATTGCATTTGGGTTACAAACTGTCTATGATATTAAAGATAAAAATAAGTGTTATTATTTAGTTTTTGGTATTTGGTTATTCTATATCATCGTTACCTCATTACTACCAATGCGGGCAATGCGGTAATAAATGAAGAAATCGTTCATACTTATATTTATTATTTCTCTAAATTTATATGCTCAAACTGATACCTTATTTTTGTCTTTAGATAGTGCATTAAATTTAGCATTAACCAAAAGCCCGGATAAAACCGAAGCCTTGATTGATAAGAAAAGCGGTTTAATAAATTTAGTCAACGGTTTAACCGGTATCTTACCGTCGCCATCGGCTCAAGCAAATTATGCGGTAACTAAAAATTCAGTTTTATCAAATACGCCAAATTCCCAAACTACTACTTATAGTGGCACGATTGGTCTCAATCAAGTGATATTTGACCCAAATGCTTATACTGGGGTTTATAAAGGTATCTTATCTAATGATTATTATCGTCTATCAGCAAAGAACAAACTTGCCAATATTGTTTATACTGTAAAGACAAGTTATTATAATTTAGCCAAAACCTATCATTTATATGAAATTGCTCAGACAGCATTGAATCGTGCACAGGATAATTTTAATTTTGCAAAAGAAAAATACCGGTTGGGACAGATAACAAAGTTTGAGCTTTTACGAAGTGAAACCTATCAATCTCAAGCCGAGCTCGATTTACTAAATGCCGAAAAGAATCTAAAAATAGCCACTGAGGAATTAAAAAGTCAAATCGGCTATAACGATAACTTCCCCATCAAACCGATTACCATCCCAGAAATTAAAAATATCGAATTAGACGATAATCTGGTGCTATTAAATATTTTTGCTAATAATCCAACACTGAATCAGAACAAAAAAACAAAAACCATTGCACGGACTAGTTATTTGCAAGCAATTGCCAATCTGCTACCAACGATAAATTTCTTTTGGCAAAGTAATTATACTGATACCATATTACCTAAAAGTATTAGTAATTGGCAACAACAGGATAACATCAGCTACGGTATCAGGTTAAATTTTCCGATATTTGAAATCAAATCCTATCTATTAAATATCAGTAATACTCGTAATGAACTGAACCGAGCAAAGTTATTAGAACGCAAGGCGGAAATTTTAATTCATAAAACTGCAATTGATGCCATATATGCTTATAAAGATGCAAAAATGCGTTATCAATATGCCCTAAAAAATTTAGAACTGAATCAAAATCTATTGACATTAGCCCAGGAGCAATATCGTTTGGGCGCAATTAGCCAATTGGATCTGTTTAATGTCGAATTGAATTTTCGCAATGCCCAAAATACCTTTATTTCTGCGCTCTATGATACTTATACCAGTTATGCCCAAATCGAATATTTAATGGGGATAACTAATCTGAGAGAAAAATTTGAATAAACTTTATTTAGGGTTCGACTATTACCATATAACAAAGGAGCAGATATGAAGCAGAAAAGAAAAACGATTTACATTACCCTAATCGTGATTGTTTTATTAATCCTGATAATATTATTAAACATTATTTTTAAAGAACCAGCAGTTGCGGTGGAAGTAAGAAAAGTGGAATACGGTCCAATTGTTTCAAAGGTTTCGGGTGAAGGACAATTAAAAGCACTAAGACAAGTTAATATTCAAGCACAAACTTTTGGTATTGTGGAAAAATTGTTGGTAAAAGAGGGCGATAGAGTAACTCCAGGACAATTACTCTGCGTGCTCGATGATAAAAATGCTAAAGCAGAATTAGCAATGGCGCAGGCCCAATTTGAACAAGTTAAACAAGCATACATCCGTTCCGAAACTCTTTTTGCTAAGAGTTTAATTTCGTTAGCTGATTATGAAACTGCCAAAACAAATTACCAATCAGCCAAAGCACGTTTAGAACAAGCAGAAGACAACTATAACAAAACAAAGATTACCTCGCCAATTTCTGGGATCGTTACTAAGCTTAACGTTGAAGAAGGTGAAGCAGTTATCATCGGCACAATGAATAATCCCGGAACAGTGCTGATGGTTATTGCTGATTTAACCGAAATGATTGGCATCATTGATTTAGATGAGACTGAAATACCGTTGGTGAAATTAAATGCACCGGCAATAATCCGAATGGATGCTTTTCCAGATACAACTTTATCTGGTAAAGTAAGTAAAGTTGGTTATATGCCCAAGCAAAATATAGTCGCCGGAGTCACTCAAACGACTGATTTTGAAGTTGAAATTAAGTTAGACAATATTATTCCGGATTTAAGGCCTGGTATGACCATTAATGCCGAAATTATTACCAGTCAAAAAGATAGTGTCTTAAAAATACCTATTCAATCGGCTGGGCGCAGAAAACTGAAAGGAGAAGAAACTCAAACCGTTTTTGTTGTTGAAAAAGGCAATGCCAAGTTAAAGGCGATTAGAACAGGCGTTGCTAGTGAAACTGATATTGAAGTTATTGATGGGCTTTTGCCCAATGAGCTAGTTATCACCGGACCTTATAAAGTTTTATCGAAATTACAAGATGGCGCACGGGTAAAATATCATTTACCTTAAAATTTAAATAATTAATTTGCTAATGCTAATACACACTGAAAACATTACTAAACATTATAAAGTCGGTAATTATGTCGTTGAAGCATTACGGGGTATTACCATTGATATTGATAAAGGTGAATATATCGCAATTACTGGTCCATCGGGTTCTGGTAAGTCAACCTTGATGCATGTTTTAGGTTGTTTAGATACGCCGACTTCCGGAAAATACTATTTTGGCGGTACTGATGTCACTCAACTTTCAGATTTTGAATTATCGCGTTTAAGAAACAAGTCAATTGGCTTTGTCTTCCAAACTTTTAACTTATTACCAAGAGTGACCGTTATGAAAAATGTCGAATTGCCATT
>JBDRUR010000011.1:0-30356 GCA_039801485.1 Caldifarciminota bacterium | reverse complement strand
CAAGTCTCGGTAAATATCTGCCACGCCAAAAAGTATCATCGGCAGTTACTTCTTGCCAAATTGTCACCGGATAAATATTACTAAGATTATTGTTATCATTGCCAACCGCAATAATTTCATTGCCATTATGTAAATCGTAAATATTGCCAATGGTAATTTCACCGTCTCGACCCCAAGGCAGTGATAGAAAATTCAATCGTAATCGCCACCAGTCATTATTTGCGTCAGTGTAGTATACAAAAAACTGACCCCATGTCTGATAATTATATCCATTATTAATGACAATTTCCGCCCCGGGCATATCTGACATAAAATCGCCGATTGCCATATCATAGAAATCAACATTTCCATAAGATGTAAATACATCAATCTGCTGACTAATCCAGATACCGCCGGAATAATAGATTTGAATGAGTTTTTCATTAATTGTTGCAATATAAATCTCATTACCCGGCCGTGCTGACGATAAATCAACATCGCCAATCGCAATCGCGTGACAGGCGCTACCGTCACCACCATAAATCGAATCTCTTTGCCAACCACTACCCGTCCACTTCATTCGAAATATCGCGTTGCCTGCCGGAAATACGATATCTTGATAACCATCGTTATCGGCATCGCCAATGGCAATTTCATTGATTGGTCCGACAAAAGTTGACAATGTCTCTTTTTGCCAACTGGTACCATTCCACCAAGCGCGAAACAGCCGATATGGTGAACCACTACTTGTCCCACGCGCATAAAGCATATCAGTAACACCATCATTATTGACATCGCCCACTGCCGCTGAATGAAAACCGACCGCTGATGAATCGATCCATCTTCCATTATTACCATGCCTTTGCCAACCTAACTCTCGTGGTTTTAGCGGCGGAAATTTTGTCGTATCATTTATTAACAACGCTAAGCACGGTGAATTGGGCATAACCGCAAATATACGGACAGTGTCATCTAACGGTCCTTTGAAATTCTTGCCGACCGCGATTTCACGAAAACCGGTATTTTGGACATTTACCTGAATGGTATCAAAATAAACTGGCGCTTCGACATTATCAAAAGTGATGTTTACTATTCCGGCGTCTTTAATTTCAGCGGTTAAGTTTGAAAAAATAATACAAATACTAACTATTAAAAATAACTTTTCCTTCATAGCTGCCACTCCCACCATTTCCTTTATCTTTTTGATGCGTTAAATAAAAATCCAAATACTATGCTAATATTAAATATGTCATTTGTCAATAATAATAATTTTGACAAAACCTATCGGGAAAATCGTTCGCAAAAATATATCAGTAAAAAGGGTTGCGCTGAGATAATAAATGATATTATTGGTCCTTTGCTTGAATTATATAATAAAATCATCGGTTATGTTGGTAGGTCTTATGCCAAATTGGGTCGGTTAAGGTTTTTAACTCTTCATCGTATTTGCTCATTGCATCAAAATAACTTTTCTGTTCTAAATATATGCAATCCGGAGCATAATCAAGTGGTCGTGCCTGATGTTCCTTAATAATTTTGAATGCTTCTTGAAAATGGTCTCGAATTGGACACGGACGAAGCCAATTGACTGAGTAATTTTGCAATTCTTGGGCTAATCGTGCTGGTTGTGGAAATCCTCTGGAAACCTGCCACTGGCGAATAGCTTTGAAAAATGGCGTCATGATAACGTCATTAAGGTTTCCGCCGCTTTTATAGACTTCTTGGATATTAGATGTCGCATATGGTAAAAAAACACAAGGTGCGACATCGCCATGCCAATTGATATGTAAATATCCTCCCTGTCTACCGCCGGCTAAACAACCACTGGAAGTTGTGCCATGGTTCCAGAAGTCAACTAAAAAGATTTTTTTGCTTTTTATAATTTCCCAACTCCGCTTCCACATCCAAACCCGTTGAGCCGGTGTCGGCATTAAGTTAACATCGACATCTCGGCCAATTGGCATATAATGGAAAATCCAGCCATATGCCACGCCCATTTTATTAAAGAAAAAATCGATAAATTCCTCGGATAATATTTCTTCGCAATTTTCCTTAGTGGCAGTTAATGAAATGCCAAAAATTACATGTTCTTGACGTAATATCTGCATTACTCTTAAAATATTATCAAATGTCCCAGCACCCCTTCTTGAATCAGTTGTCTTTTTCATCCCCTCAACCGAAATCGCTGGTGTTAAATTACCAAGTTCACGTATTCTTTTGGCTATTGTTTCATCGATCAACAACCCATTAGTGAACATTAGAAATATTGAATCAGGGAATTCGCCGACTAAATCTAAAACTGTTTTGCCATCAGAACGATACATTAACGGCTCGCCACCGGACAAAACACAAAAACGATTACCCCACAATTCCCTCGCTTCTTTGACGATGCGTTGAAAAACTTTATATGGCAACTTATCTCTTTCGCCCGCAGAATTAGCATAGCAACCCGGACATCGCAAGTTGCATAATTTAGTTGGACTAATAACCAAAAATCCTGGCGGACCATGACCAAATTTCCTTTTCCATTCTTCATTTGCTTTGGCTAAATGAGGATTTAAGAAAATTGCCCTGATAAAAACATTTAATGACTTCTTTCCCCACTTTACGCGCAACATCGAATAAAACATTGCTCTGACCATCTCGTACAATTCTTCGGCGATGCGTTTTGATTTTGCGTATAGTGGGTTATCTGCTAAGTCTCTAATGATTTTAGGCTTTGCAACCGTAAACGCTAATTTCGTAATATCTAAAGAAATAAAAATCCGAAACAACATTGAAACAACGCCAACAATAGTTTCCGGATTTATTTTTTTCGTTAATTTCGACATAATTATTCATATTAATAATTTTATAAAAAAATGTCAATAATTACCCTTAAGAATAAGTAAAAGACATAGTATTTTTATCGCTTCAGTGTTGCTTGACACAGCCATTTTTTATAATTAAGATAAGATTGGGATAAATGACTAAATATACATTTAAATATACATTCTATCTTAGAATTCTATCCTATTTAATTTTATTTAATTCGTTTTGCCGCCAATCAAAACTAATTGAATATGAGTATCATGATTTTATTTTTGGTAGTTATATTCGATTTAAAGTGTGGGTGTCCGATACTAACGCCGCTCATAACGCAATTTCTCGAGCCATGCAAGAATTAAAACATATTGATTCGGTAGCATCAGTTTTTAATCCTAATAGCGAAGTGAGTATCATTAATAAAAACGGTTACGGTAAAATGTCCGATGACCTTAAAAAGATAATACTGAAATCACTCGAAGTTTCCGAAAATTCTCAAGGTGCATTTGATATTACTGTCGGACCAGCATTAAAAGCTTACGGATTTTATGATAGGAATCAGCTGACGAAAAGCGAAAAAATTGTGCCCCTTGAGAGTGTCGTCGGCTATAAAAATATCGTTATTAGAGACGACTCAATTTTCTTAAAACCAAACATGACAATTGATTTAGGTGGTATTGCTGTTGGTTATGCCCTTGATAAAATTAGTAATATTCTAAAATTAGCCGGTATTAAATCCGGTCTAATTGATGCCGGTGGCGATATTATCTGCTTTGGTGAAAAAGTGTATAATATTGGAGTTAAGAACCCAAAGGGAAATGGAATTATAAAAACAATTAGCATAAAAAACCAAGCAATATCTACATCCGGAAATTATGAAAAGTTTTACAACCAAGATGATGTAAAATATTGCCACATAATTAACCCGAAAACATCAAAACCCATCGATGATGCGCCAAATAGTCTTTCTAGCGTCACGATTATTACCAATAATTGTGTTGATGCTGATGCCTATGCGACCGCGGTCTTTGTTTTAGGTTTGGCTGATGGACAAAACTTAATTCGTCGATTAAAATATCGTGGTATTTTAATTGCTAACGACGGCACAATTGTCGAAGTAAATAATTAAAATGGTCGAGGCAAAATACTATAAAAAAATTATAAAATCTGGTAAAGAATTAATTCAGTGCGAACTGTGTCCAAACTTTTGTATTATTGCCGATGGCAAGGTTGGTGCGTGTTTGGGCCGAAAGAATATTAATGGTAAATTGTATGCAATAAATTACGGTGAGGTAGTTTCAATCGCAATGGACCCAATTGAAAAAAAACCACTCTATCATTTCTTCCCAGGTGCACCAATCTTTTCAGTGGCAACCTTTGGCTGTAATCTTAAATGTCCTTTCTGCCAAAATTGGGAAATATCTCAAGAAAAAGCCGAAAGTGAATTTTATTCACCAGAACGATTAGTTAAAACTGCTTTAACTTACCCAACAATCGGCATCGCTTACACATTTAGTGAACCATTAATCTGGTTTGAATATTTGTTAGATGTGATGAAAATAGCCAAGGAAAATAAACTAAAAAATGTTTTGGTTACTAACGGAATGATCAATCCCGAACCGTTAAATGAACTGTTACCATTAATCGATGCTTTAAATATTGATTTGAAATCCATCCGAGAGGATTTTTATCGAGATTTTATTAAAGGCGATTTAAAAACAGTTAAAAATACCATTGAAACGACTAAAAAATACTGCCACGTTGAAATAACCAATTTACTAATTCCAACGAAAAATGATTCCCAAAAAGATATTCAAGATTTAGTTGATTATTGCGCCAGTTTAGGAAAAGATACGGTTTTACATTTTACTCGTTATTTCCCTTATTATAAAATTAACCTACCTCACACACCAGAAGAAACCCTGTTAATGGCATTGAGGATTGCCAAGGAGAAACTTAATTATGTTTATTTAGGAAATATCGGTGGCCATGATAATAACACCTATTGTCCTAACTGTCACAATTTGATTGTCAATCGCGGGTATTTTAATACAATTACTACTGGTATTAAAGGTACCAACAGTTGTTCAAAATGCGGTTTTAAGATATATGGTGTTTTTGATGAAGAATAGAAAGAGATACTGTTCTCCGTTTGATGCAGAGTTTATTGGGTGAAAATTACATAAAATGAGACGGAGTATTGGAAAGATAATTTTAATAATAATTGTTGCTGCTGTTATCGGCGCTGCCCTTTCCTACGTTCTTGCTGGTCTATTCCCTTCTGGTCCGGTTTATAACTTATTTTTCAAAATCTTTTCAATTGGGATCGAAAATGTTACCCTAAATTTAGGATTTTTAACACTAACCTTGGGAATATCTCTTTCAGTAACCGGTCTAACTGTTCTGTTCATAATTCTTGCGCTAATCTTGTTTAATAGACTTTAATAGCTTATTTTATAAAAGATATTGACATTTAAGATAAACTCGGTAAGATTATTATAATGTTTGCGTTTATAATTTTTCTTCATATTTTAGTGTGCATCGTTCTAATTGCGGTTGTGCTTTTTCAACAACCGCAAAAAGGTGGGATCGCCAGCGTTTTTGGCGGTAGTGAATCTATCTTTGGTGGTGGTGGTGCGGCACCATTCATGACCAAGTTAACTTCGGCATTAGCAGTCTTATTTATGATAACCTCAATCGTTCTCGTTTTAACTTCTGCTGCCCGCATCAAACGACAAATGCCTAAAGCGCAACCAACCGAACAAACCGAACCAGGCACTGGTGGTGAATAATGTTTGCCATTGTAAGAATTAAGGGATTTCAATATCTTACCAAGCCCGGCGAAAAACTTATTGTGCCCAGATTTGATTTGGAACCAAATTCAGAAATAACCTTAGAAGATGTTCTATTTCTTAAAACTGATAATCAAACACTCATTGGTAACCCCAAAATTAAAGGTGCTTCGGTTACTGCCAAAATACTTGGTCATATTCGAGCACCAAAAGTAACGGTCTTTAAGTTTATCCGCCGGGAGAATTATCGTCGGTTAAAAGGACATAAACAACCTTTAACTGAAATAGAAATAACTAAAATTAATTGCCCATCGAAAGTCGATTCGGCAGAAAATAATAATAACAAGGAGGCATAATGCATAAAAAAATAGTTTTCATTAGTAGCATACTTTTCGTAAGTTTTGTCACACCAATATTAGCTCAAAATCTGCTGCTAAATCCAAGCTTCGAAACCTGGACTTCTTTATATCAACCAGCTAACTGGACAGTTGAAGATACAACCTATGCTCGGGTTTATAAAGAATCAACTCAAGTCTGGCATGGAAGTTTTGCGGCAAAATTAAAACGATTACAGGCTGGAACTGGCAATAATAAAGGACTATTACAAAGGATAACAATTCCCAGTCGTGGTCAATTTGTTGCTCGTGCTCGTTTTTTAGAAAATACCGACAGTGTTAGTGGCGGTATCGTAATTACTTGGCGCGATGCCAGTCAAGGTTTTATCAGTTCTTGGCCAACTGTTTATACGGTTAACTCACAAAACTGGCAGGTTGTGCAAAAAATTGATACTGCGCCAATCAATGCCGCAATCGCTGACTTTATCATTCGAACCTATGGTTCGAGTTCATCACCGGCTGGTGGAACTTTTGTGGTTGATAGTGCCTATTTTGCTTTAGTTGGCGGTGATATTGATGAAGCAAACACTAATTCCAACATTCAAGGACTTATCTTTAATATCACCCCCAATCCTTTTTCAGATTTTACTACCATTAGCTTCAATGTCGACCCCAAAAAATTCCGATGCATTAAAATCTACGACGCCACGGGCAATGTTATTAAAACAGTAACCCAACCAATCACGAATAGCAATCCAATATATATCAATTGGGATGGAAGAGATATTTCAGGTAAATTAGTGCCTAACGGGGTATATTTTATCACTTTAGAGACGACAAATTCTAAAACAAAAGTCGCCAAAGCTTTACTATTAAGGTAAAAATCCTACGGGGCAGAGTTCACTAATAAATCGGTACTCTGCCCCCATTAAAATCTCTTAAAAATATGCTGATAATTTTATTAAGTCTATTAATAACCCAACCGCAAGGGCAAATTATTTGGTCAGCGCAAGGAACCGGTGGTATTTATTGTGCAATACCAACTTATGACTACAATAATGATGGCCATCCGGATGTTGTCGCTGGTGCCTATTATGGTGCATACCCTTCGCCACCGATTAGATTGTTTTTACGTTCTGGCATTGATGGTTCGTTAATTTGGAGTCGTTCTGATTGTCAAGGTTTATACGGCTCTCGCGGGCTATCAACAATTAGTGATATTTCCGGTGATTCAATACCTGATATTGTTTTTGGTACACCTGGCGGTGTTTTCCCTGGGAGAACCGTATTTGCAATTAATGGTTTAACTTCTTCAACAATTTGGAGCTATTGTTTTTATCCAAATGCCGGCTGGGTTTACAGTGTTCGACCAACTATTGATATCAATCATGATGGTTATCCAGAAGTGCTCGCTTCAGTTGGAACAATTTCAACTGACCCGCGTGGTGTCGCCGCTTGTTTTTCCGGATATAGTGGTGAATTGCTTTGGTCATTTCGTCCTAATGATGCTGGGATGTGTATTGCACCTCATATTGATTTAAACAATGACACTGTGCCTGAGGTTATCTTGGCAGTTGGTGGTAACGGTTATGAACGAGCAATCTATTGCTTAAACGGCCGTTTCGGCACACCAATCTGGTCGTATCAAGCACCTGGTTCTAATTTAGGATTCGAATATGTAATCTCATTTGACGATGTTAATAACAACGGCTCTAACGATGTTGTCGGTGGCGGATGGGATTATACTGTTAGTTGTGTTGAAGGTTCTACCGGCAACCTGATTTGGGCAAATAATCTCGGTTCTGGTCGGGTAATTTACGAATTAAGAAGAATTCGTGACATCAATGGCGACGGCAAAGATGACATTGTCGTTGGTTCTTGGTCAAGTTTGGTTACAGTCTTATCAGGATTAAATGGAACTGTTCTCTGGTCGCAATCAGTAGGTAGTGATTGTTGGAATATTGACACTATGCCGGACTTGACCAACGATGGCATTTCAGAAATCGTTGTTGGTGCATTAAATGGCAGAATTGCGAAAGTACTCAATGGCACCAATGGAGATGTCATTTGGCAATATTCGTTTGCCGACCGCATTTATGATGTCGCTTGTGCCGATGACCTTGACGGTGATGGTTATGCCGATGTCCTGGTAAGTTTACAGGACCAACAGAGTCAACCTTATCATCTGTACGCATTCAAGGGTTATGTCGTTGGGATTGAAGAAAATACTCAGCATCAGATTCTTCCAAAAATTAAAGTCCGTCAACAAAGACAGAGTGTCGCGATTGAACTAAATATTACTAAAAATAGAAAATTTCAATATCAATTGTTTGACATTAATGGCCGAATGGTTTTTTCTTCGCCATTAAAAAAATCAACTCAAGAAATAAATGTAATAACGATTAATCGAACCAATCTAACCTCGGGTATTTACTTTTTAAAAATCGCAATCGAGCAACAGCCAGCCGTGACGGTCAAAATCACTTTATTCTAATTTCATCTGACATTAAGAATTTAGCAATTAAAGTTCCTTGACCGACGAATTTGTTTTTATTATATTTTACTGATGCGTGTTGTTGGTGGCTATTTTAGAAATCTAACGCTAAAATATCCTAAAGACAAACTAAGACCAACAACTGAAAAGGTGCGTGGTGCGATGTTTAATATGATTACCGCCAATTTTCCTGACAGATTAAAACATGCAAAAGTCTGTGATATCTTTGCTGGCAGCGGTGCATTTGGGATTGAAGCATTATCCCGTGGTGCCCAAAAAGCAATATTTATCGAAAATAACAAACAAACATTAAAGACCTTGTCAGAAAATTTAAAGCAACTATCAAAGATCACCAACCACCATCAATTAGACCTTGAAATTAAAGTTATCCCAACTGATGTCCAAAAGGCATTGGACTTGCTGAAAGATGAACAGTTTGATATTATCTTTCTTGACCCGCCGTATAATCAGCAATTAATTCAACCGGTCATTAACAAAATTGCTCAATATAATCTTTTAACCGCTAACGGCATTATTGTTATTGAACATCATCGACTTGAGTCTTTCTTGATTCCAGAAAATCTTTCAATATTCAAACAAAAAAAATATCATGATACAATTATTACAATAATTAAAAAGGAGTAAAAATGAAGATTGCGGTTTTCCCAGGTAGTTTTGACCCGATAACCAATGGGCACATTGATGTCATTAAACGGGCATTAAAACTATTCGACAAGATTATTGTTGCTGTTGCCCGAAGAGAAGAGAAATCACCGATATTCTCTTTATCCGAACGGGAACAGATGGTCAAAAAAGTTTTACGAAAATTCAAGCAAGTTGAAGTTAAAAGCTTTGATTGCCTTTTAGTTGATTTTGTTAAAAAAGAAAAGGCATGCACAATTATTCGGGGACTAAGAACGATTTCTGATTTTGATTACGAATTTCAGATGGCATTAACTAATCGAAAAATCGCCCCGGAAATCGAAACAATTTTCTTTTTAGCTTCAGAACAATATGCTTACTTATCAGCAACTTTGGTCAAAGAAATTGCCCGAATGGGTGGGGACCTAAAAGAATTTTTACCCCAACCAGTAATACCAATTCTAAAAAACAAATTATATCACCAAAATCAGTCTAATAATCAATGAAAAGTCATAAGGAACTGACTTTTTTGGGTATCGAAACTTCATGTGATGAAACTGCGGCTGGTATTGTCAGTTGTAAAAAGGATAATGGTCGTTTGTCTTTCAAAGTGCTGGCCAATATTGTATCTTCGCAACATATCCATTCTCATACTGGCGGTGTTATTCCTGAACAGGCATCGCGTGCCCATATTCAACTAATTGTCCCAATTGTTAAAACGGCTCTGGCAGTTGCCAATAAGACATATCAAGATTTAGACGGCATCGCCGTAACTTATGCACCAGGGTTAGTTGGCTCATTATTGGTCGGTTTATCATTTGCTAAGGCATTAGCATTGAGTTTAAAAATACCATTTGTTGGTGTTAATCATTTGAAAGGTCACATCTTTTCTTTATTCATATCGTATCCAGAATTACAACCACCATTTTTAGCATTAATTATTTCGGGCGGGCATACTGAGTTACTATTAATTAACAGCTATAATCAGCAAAAAATACTGGGCACAACTTTTGATGATGCCTGTGGTGAAGCATTTGATAAGGTCGCCCGGATGCTCGGATTACCCTATCCCGGTGGTTCTTTTATTGAAAAATTGGCACAAAAAGGTAAACGGACGATTATGTTCCCGATGCCCAATATGCCGGCATATGATTTCAGTTTTTCTGGGTTGAAGACCGCGGTTTTATATTACCTCAAATCCCAAACAAATCCCAATAAAGAAGACATTGCTTGCAGTTTTCAAGAAGTAGTATTTGATTTTCTATTAAAAAAAATTCAACTAGCGGTAGCTGAATATCAGATAAACAAAGTAGGAATTTCTGGCGGTGTCGCCATCAATCGTTATTTAAGAGAAAAATGCTACGAGTATGGCAAAATACATAATATTGACTTTTATTTTCCTGATTTATCAATGAGCACCGATAATGGCGCAATGATCGCTGCGGCCGGTATTGCAAATTATTTAGAAAGAGGTCCCTCGCCGTTAGCTTTAGCACCAATTGCGAATATCCGGTATGCTTCAACCATTAACTAAGCAAAGTCTGGACAAAGTCTTCAGCGGAAAATTCAATTAAGTCATCAAGTTGTTCACCAATGCCTAAAAATTTAATTGGTAG
The DNA here is from genome assembly GCA_039801485.1 of Caldifarciminota bacterium. Classification (GTDB taxonomy): domain Bacteria; phylum Hydrothermota; class Tepidihabitantia; order Tepidihabitantales; family CAIPLT01; genus JBDRUR01. Next base: position 19,693 of record JBDRUR010000011.1, on the reverse strand, counting down.
CTTTAATTCCAAAACAACTGGAATAATAATTCCGCCTTTGGCCGTGCCATCTAATTTCGTAACGATTACGCCGGTCAAGTTAAGTTCTTGATGAAAAGTTTTGGCTTGGATTATCGAATTCTGCCCAATCGTACCATCTAAAACCAACCATATCTCATCTGGGGCATTGGTACGGATTTTTTGACACACCCTTTTTATTTTTTTGGTTTCTTCCATTAAATCTTTGCGGGTATGTAACCGACCAGCAGTATCAATCAAAACAATATCATAATTATTTGCTTTTGCTTTCTGAATAGCATCATAACAAACCGCCCCGGCATCTTGCCCCTTTTGTGAATAGATAATATCGGCGCCACTCCGTTCTGCCCAAATTGACAACTGATCGGCGGCGGCTGCTCGGTAAGTATCTGATGCCGAAATCAAAACTTTCTTATCCGCCTTTTGCCAATAATTCGCTAATTTGGCAATCGTGGTTGTCTTACCCGAACCAGGCACGCCGACAATCATAATAATTGCTGGTACCGCTTCGGGATAACGAACCTTTGGCTGACCAGCATTGAACGAAAGAATTTCAATCAAGATTTTCGCCACCGCTTCCTGATAATTCCCACGCTCAACTTTTGCTGACGAAAGCTGTTTTAGAATATATTCAGTGCTCCTTATGCCGACATCGGCTTGTAAAAGAATATTTTCAATGTCTGCTATCGATTGAGCATCTTTTACCCCAATGAAAATTTTACGGGTTTTTGATAAGATACGACTAAGCTGTGATATAAATGTCACGCTTATATTCTGAATTATGAACAACAGCAGTAGTAATTTTCCCTTAAACTCAATACTGGAAAACCACTGCTCACACTAAACCTGAGCACTAACTCTTTCAGTAAAATCTTTAAATCGCACTGAAACAATTTTAGAAATTCCGGGTTCTTCGGTTGTTACGCCAATTACGACATTAGCGGATTCAATTGTCAATTTATTATGAGTAATTATTATTATTTGAGTAGTTTTGGCAATGCGTTTAAGAAAATTGGTAAATCGCTTAACATTGGCATCATCCAATGGTGCGTCAACCTCGTCCATAAAACAAAAAGGTGCTGGCTTGATATCATAAAACGCGAACAATAATGACAGCGCTAATAATGCCTTTTCGCCATCGGAAAGTTGGTCAAGGCGTTTTGGGACTTTACCTTTTGGTTGGGCAATAATTTTAATTTCTGATTCTAAGGGTTTTGATGGCGTTTCCAAAATCAGGTCGGCTTCGCCCTCAATAAAAATTTCTTTAAAAATCCGTCGAAAACTCGTTTGGACTTGTGCTAGTGTTTGCCGAAATATTTCTTCAGCTTTTTCGGTTAATTGGCTAAGGGCAGAATTAAGATTGTTTTGAGCTAGAATGATATCATCTCGTTGCCTTATCAAACGATTCAGTTCCTGTTGTTCCCGGTCGTATTCGTCTTTGGCTAATGGATTAATTTGACCAATCGCATTAATTTTTTTCTGTACTGACGCCAATTCTTTTTTAATCTCATTGACATCGCCTATCGGCGACTCGGTTGATTTCAAAAGCGTAATACCATTGACTAACAGAGCACTTGCTTGCTGTTCAATTTGTTCCCGTTTATTGACGATATCTTTTTTCTGCAATTGCCAATCGGTAAAGTCTTTTTTCTTTAAGTCCAATGTGGTTCTTATCTCATTAATTTTTGCTTCTAACCGCTCGTATTCTTTGGTAAGTTGCCCAATTTCGGTCTGTTCAAAAACTGCTTTTTTTGCTTGATAACTAACTGATAGTTTATCAATTTGCTCTTTTAGCAGCTTGACTTCGGTTGCCAATTTCAATAGTGTTTCATTCACTTTAGCTTCATCAGCAAGAATAGTATCCATCAAATTTTGCTTTTGATGTAATTCATCTAATTCCGCTTGCAAATGCGAAAGTTCTTCCCGCGATTTATTAATGTCAAATAAGAAATTACTTGCTTGCTCCAGATACTCTTTATTCAGTTTTCGCTTTTGATTAATATTCTCTTGTTTTTTTATAATCACCAGCCCAATTTGTTCTTTTTCTTTTTCGATAAGTTCTTTTTCTTTAAGCAACTGTGATAAATCTTTTTCATAATGCTCTTGTTGCTGTTTAATAATATCCAACTCTTTTTGTAGAATCTGCAGCTTATCCTCGAGCTCGCTTGTCGGCGATTCAAGACTTGGGGCTAAATTATTGCCAATCGCATATGCTGGTATGATTAATAACCCATTATTAGCAAAAGCAATCCCGGATTTTGTAACAAAATTTACCGCTAATTTTCGATACTCACTATTGTTAATGAGCTTGACAATATCAGAGAAGTTTTCGACTAAAATATAAGAATTAATAATTGATTGCACAAAATTTGGTACCCCTGGTTTTATTTCAACACAATCCCGAAATAACTTTCCACCAGGAAATCGATTTACTAACTCATCAATATGCGATTCAGTCTCGGCGACTAAATTTTCATCAGCAACAATTGTAACTAATTTATCTTGTAACCACATCGGGGTTGTTTGAGTATTAGCTTTTGGTAATATCTCAGATAGCTTAAGTGCCGATTTTATAATTATCGCATCATAAATTTTATGTAACACTGATTGCAGAGCCTGTTCATAGCCGAACTTAGCAATAATCAGTTCATTCAAACACCCAAGGAAATCATCAGTAAACAACTCTTCGGCAATATTTTTTAACTCATTAACTTTAACTGTTCGGGGTTTCAAAGATGACAATGCTGAGATTGAGTCTTCTAATGTTTTTTGATATTTACTAAGGTCATTTATTTTTGTTTCAATTGTTGCAATATCTGAAGTTAGTTGTGAGAATCTGAGAAAAATGTGCTTGTCTTTTTCTAACAATTCGTCGTAAGCCAACTGCTCGGTAAACATCTCGTGTTCCAGTTCTTTATTTTTTTGGCGTAGTTCATTAAATTCCTTCTCTTTCCTTTCTAACAATGCTTTCATTTGATCGAAATATTCGGTCTTGTGAATCAGGGTGTTTGGGATATTTTCGCTATCCACCGATGCAAATAATTGACTGTTGGCTAGTGCTAATTTGCGATTATTGATTTTTTCTTGTTCGCTTTCGAAATAACTTCGCTGTTCGAGTAATGATTTTAACCGCTCTTCTGAAGTAATTAGCTGTTCTTTTGTCTGTTCCAGTTCCATCTGTAAAGAATCTCTTACCGATTGTTTTTCTTGAAGGATTTTTCTCAAATTACTACGACTGGATTCGATCTCAGCAATTTCGGCTTCTAATGCTTTTATTTCGCTATCCAATTTCGATAAAGTTTCATTAATATTGGCTTCATCTTCACATAGTTTTTGATAGTCGAAGCGCATAAGTGCAATCATTAATCTGCGTTCATGTTCTTTAACCTTTTCAAATGCCATTAAACGATACGCTTGTCGTTTTAAACTTCGGGTAATCCGTGTTCGCTCATTGATAATATCATTTAATCTAAGTAAATCATCACTAGTAAGTTTCAATTTCCGTTCGATCTCTTGTTTGCGCTCGTGATAAAATGCTAAGCCTGCGGCTTCGATGAACATTTCTTTCAAATCCGAACTAATAATTTGACGCATCTTTGGTAAATCAAATATTGAATAACTGTGTCCAGAACCACCGCCGCTGGTAAATAAATCCTGAATATCTTTTAGTTTACAAGGTTTTCGATTAATAAAAAATTCGGACTCACCCGAACGATAAAACCGGCGCTTGATTTCCACCTCAGAGCCTAAATTATAAATTGGTTGCGAAGATAAAATGTCTGGCTGATTATTTTCTAAAATTAGTGTGACTTCGGCAAAGTTGTCTGGCGGATGGGTTGGATTACCAGAAAATATTAAGTCTTCGGTCTTGCCACAACGCATTTGGGTAAAACTCGACTCCCCCATCACCCACCGAAGTCCATCAAGGATATTTGTCTTACCACAACCATTAGGCCCAACAATTGCGTTAATATAAGGGTCAAAAGTAATCGATGTCTTTTCGGGGAATGATTTAAATCCATTAAGTATTAACTGTTTAATCCGCATTGTTGATAATAAGAATACAAGTGAATAATAAATTTGTCAACAATTAATCCTGATGCAGTTCTAAAAAATACCGCTGAACCATCCCAGGACCTAAAAGCCACTTTTTCATTGTAAATAAAATAAAACGCTCTCTTTTCACAAAATTCATGATAAATAACTTTTGCAAAGCCACCGTTGTTAAATCGATGAATAAATACCCGGGCATATTCGATATTTATCAGATGCAAAAGTCTATTTATATATAGACAAAATTTAAAGCGCGATTTTTATCTAACTTACTGATATCCAAAATGCTATCACAAAAATGACCTAACCATACTGTATAGTATAGGGGGCGGCCTATAAGATTAGGTTTTGCGTAATAAATTAACGGAACTTATCCTGGTAATTCTCAATCTAGTTGAATTGGTGTATTATCCTCTAATTCCGTTGAAATAAGATTGGTTGTTATGTTAGCAACAAGATAATTTGCTCAGAAACCAGTTAGGTGCTTAGTAGCGACATCACTCTGAGTGTAACTTTGATTAGCAGCTTGGCTTTAAGTTAGGAGTTCACCAAAAACAATCGAAAGCAACTTTTTCGGTTGGCCAATAAAAGTAAGGATGTGTTTACTTGTTAATGATTATTTTGCTGACACTTGAATTTACTTGGACAAAATAGATGCCCGAATTTAAATCATTGGTCGGTATTTTTGTTTTTGGCCCTGTCAGCATTACTTTTTTAATTATTTTCCCGTTGATATCAGTTATTTTAAGCATTGTATTCTTTTTTATCGGTTGATAGTGCACAATGAAAAATGTCCGTGCCGGATTTGGGGAAACTAAAAATTTGGTAACTATTGATTGTGGCTTTATAAACTCTGCCTCAATACCTGGAAACGAATGGCCAATGACCGTAACACTTGCTGACCAGAGATTAGCAACATAAATCCTGTGAGGATAACAATAGTAGGAAATAATCATTGCAATTGGATATGGAAGATTAAATATTGTATCGATATTCATTGAGCTCATTTTAATAACCGCGACGGTATTATTGCCAATATTAGCACAATACATATAATAACCCCAACCCGGGTCGCCACTGCCTACCGCTAAAGCATAAGGTCGAGCTCCAAATGGGAATTGAATGGTCGTAATGACTGAATTAGTAACGCCATCAATTACCTTAATATTGTCGCCCGTAAAATTTACATAATATATTTGATTCGTTAGGTGAAAATAGACTAAAGATTGCGGACCGGAATTGCCATAAATGATACTATCAATCACTTGGTCGGTGGCACCATCAATTATATGGATTCTACCATTTGACCAGCTGGCACAATAAATTTTGTTATTGGTTGAATTATAGCACATTGAGACTGGTGTTTTGCCAACAGGTATCGTTGTTATAATTGAATTGGTCAAACCATCAATCACAGTAATGTTTTCACTATCCATATTGGCACAATAAATTTTATTGTTAATTGAATTATAAAGCAACGTTTTCGGATATAATCCAACATCGATCGTGGCAACGACATTATTGGTTACCCCATCAATCACTGAAACATTATTACTGTTGGCATTGGCGCAATAAATTTTATTATTAACTGGATTATAAACTAATGCTGAAGGTCCAGTGCCAACCGGAATCGTATTGATTACCTCATTGGTAGTGCCATCAATGATTGAAACATCATTGCTTTTCTGATTGGCGCAATAAATTTTATTATTAGTTGAATTATAAGCAAAAGCACATGGCTCTTGTCCAACTCGAATTGTCGCAATTACTGCGTTACTCCAATTATCAATTATCGTGACTGTATTGCTACCGATATTGGCACAATAGACTTTGTTGTAAGGTTGCGGATTATAAGCAAAAACATAAGGGTAAGAACCAACCGGGATAGTAGTTTCGATATATACCATATTTTGTGCTGATAATAAATGAATTCCAATAAATAATCCAATAATCAGCGAATTTAATAATATTAACCTTAGTCGCATCAAATAATATTAAATTATTGCTTCATTATTGTCAAGCAAAATGTTTGTTTAGCGATTTTTATTAAATATTTTTTTAGTTGACATCGATAGCTAACTTAATTATCTTTTATTGATGATTGATGCTAAACGATTTGGCGACGGCGAGGTAGTAACATCAAAGGAACTGGGCAAAGTATTCAAACTGTCTTCATACTACCAAAATCCAATTCTGACTCCTTTTTCTTTGCCGAAGATTAAACAAAAAGGAACTAATGTTGCGGTTTTTAATCCTGGTGCCGAAGTTTTCAACCATAACATTATTTTAGCGCCGAGATATCATCAGGGATATAAGCCGGTGAAATTTTTTGACCGACATTTAGGTATCGAACGGCTCGGAATGGAAAATTATCTGTCGGAAATAAGATTTTTTAATTCTCCAAATGGTACTGATTTTAATTTGATTGAAAATTTATTCTTAAAAGGTGATGGCAGTGAGCATAAGGATTTTTGTTATGGTATCGAAGACATTAGGGTTATAAAAACAACAACTTCAGAAAAATTATACATTTTAATTGGCTGTGGTAAGATTCGGCGGCCCTATTTTGATTATAATGCTGACCGAATTGCAATCTATTCAACTTCTGATTTTAAGACCATTAATTATCATGGAATTATCAAGGAATTTGATTGCCGCAATGCGGTCTGTTTTCCCGAATATCTAAACGACAAGTTATATATGTTTTTACGGTTTCGACCCAATATTCATTTAGTAATTTTAGAACAGGGTTTTGACCAATTATTAAATCCCAATAAATATGCGAAGCAATGGCAGAGAATCTTTGACAATCAGAAAAAAACAGTTCTTATTAAGATTGGTGAATTGCCGCATACCAGTGAAAGAATTGGTCCGGGTCCGCAACTAATTAAAACAAAACATGGCTGGCTTTTATTTTATTTTGCCGTTGGCACAATTGTTAATGGGATAACAACTTTATATGATTTACCCTATCAGATTGAACGCGGTTATTCAATATCATGTGCGCTATTGGATTTAGAAGACCCTTATCGAATTTTGTGTCAGACGAAAGTGCCAATTTATATTCCTAATCATGATTATGAAATGCTCGGTAGCAATCAACACCCAGTTGATGTCCCTTTTGTTATTTTCCCAACCGGTGCGGTTAAAATTAATAATAAATTACTTTTATATTGTGGGGCTGGCGATAAGTACTGCGTAGTTTTAAGTTGTGATATTAATAATCTTTTAGAATATTTAATTCAATATTGTTATTTAAGCAAAGAAAAACGAACTTAAAACAATAGTATTTTATTTATTGAGTCAAAAGCAATTTCCTCGTTTTCGAATAATTAGCCGTTTTTAATTGACAAAAATAGATACCGGCTGATACCTGCTGGTTTCTTTGGTTTTTCCCATTCCAAACAACACGATAAATCCCTGGTGGCATCTTTTCATTTACCAAGGTAGTGATTTGTCGTCCCGAGAGATCATAAATTGAGAGTATGACCTTTTCGTTACCAGCAAGCGAATAGCTAATCGCGGTAGAAGTCTTGAATGGATTTGGCTTGGGTGAATAAAGATTGGTTATTAATGGCGTGGGTTTCAATTCGTTATCTTCAGTAATGCCAACAATGATGCCTGGATACCAAAATCCAAGTAACGCTAAAAAGTTATTGCCTGTTAACGAGCCAATTGCAGTTTGACTAACGGTTGCACTTGTTTTATAAATAGATGATGTTAAATTCCCGCCGCCACCGCTTAGTACATACCAATCACATTGATATTGAGCAAAAGAAATTGAGATTACGACCATTAAAAAAATTATCAAGGATTTGACTGTCATAAATGACTCCTTGTTTGATAAACTTTATCTTTGTAACGCAATACAACCTCATTTCTGGGATTGTCGTCGAAAGTCTTGTCGTTTTTGATTTCTTAATTTTGCTTCAGTTTGTCTTGTTTCGCGCTCTTTAACCATTTTTTGCCATTGTGCCTGTGCTGAGTTTGATGTCTCAGGATTCTTAAGAGTCCCAAATGCAATCCAATCAAAGGTAATATCAAATTGATTTTTTTCAAGGCCGGGTATTGGTTCTAATTCAACCGTAAAACCAGTGGCTTTGGACTCAGTCACATAAATCAACCCAGCAGGTTTTGCCTTGGGTGTTACATTAATGCGAATTGGCACATCTAAACGAACATTTTCAACAAACAATGGGTCAAAATTAATAGTGGCTTTGCCATTGATAAGCATGCCAGTCCCAGCGGTAATGATGCCAAGTTCTGGACTGATTAAGCAAGGCGCTGACTTATTATCAAAAAGACTGCTGGTATACCAACCTCCAGTGGCGAATCCAGCACCATAGGCTTGGATTGCGGTATCATTTGCGGCATTTTGATAACTATGGACAATAAGACCGGTTGCTGATTGATTAGCTGCCGAGAATTCGCCACCAGCAACATTTCCATAAGCTGAAACACCATAATTTTCAGCATTATCTATAGTAACGCCATTATTCCCAACATTAATAACATACATACCATCACTCGCGGCATCAAAAATTTCAACACCATTAATTCCCGAATTCATAACATAGAGTCCGTCCCAGCCAGCATTATTAATACCAATACCATCAATACCGGCATTTGAAACAAAGACACCATCACCACCTGCGGTATCCACATAAACTCCAGATTGTAAAGCATAACCAATATTGACACCATCAGTAAATGAATAATTCACTGCTAAAGCACCAAAACCCGCAGTATCAATTAGAATTCCTCGGCCAGAACCAGTGTTTTTAATATTAAGAATGGCATTTGGATACGAAACGGCGTTACTTAAAGTTATTGGTGTTGAAATATCATTACCCCGAATAGCGCCATCCTTAATCTTATCTGAAGTTACCGCATCGTCGGAAATTTCTTCAGTAGCAATTGGTGGGGTAATCGGCCGCGCGAGTGGTGCACCACAAGCATAATCAGCGGTGTCAGCAAACGGCGCCTTGAAGTCAGCGGCAACATCTTGCCTTAAAATCGTGCCGTCTTGAATCTTGGCTGAGGTAATAGCATCGTCAACAATCATCGGATTTGTAATCGCATTCACCTGACCTTCGTCAACAAATTTATTACTTAACGCAATGGTATCTTTACCCTGTAATTTATCTGCATTGTAAGCATTAACCGCAACTCCCGCGCTATCAACATAATTGACATTTATGTTTCTGACATAGTCAGCAGTATCAGCAAACGGCGCCTTGAAATCAGCGGCAACATCTGCCCGACTTATTGTCCCGTCAAGTATCTTCAAAGAATTAACGGCATTATTACTAATCTCTTCAGTCGTAATTGGTGGTGAAATTGGACGAGTAATTGTAGCATTTAGGGCATAATTGGCACTATCAGATTTTTGAGAATAAAAAGCATATGCTGAACTAACAATTCTAATCCTTGGCGTCATTGCTGGATTAGGATTGACCTGCATTTCCAAATAACAATTACCATCGGTTGGGATATAGCCAATAGGAATTACGCTACCTAAAAGGCAATTAAATATGCCATTATTAGTTTGAACTGATTGGGTTTCACCCCAAAACGATGTACCCCCAGTTGGTGTCGGAAAGAAACGAAAGGTTATTGAATATATTGAATCTGATACCGGATTACCACCAACATCAGTTAATTTACCTTGAAAATTGATAATGTGTGGAATTGTTATCAGTTGATTTTCATTTTGGGCAATCGCAAAAAGTGCCCAGACAACTGATACAATACTTATTATAGTTTTTTTAAACATTTTTCCTCCAATCTTTAAATTAGAAAATAACTACAAATATACTATTCAAACAATTCATTATGTCAAGCAAGATAAATTTCCAAGTGTTTTTTAGCGATATTCTGCCAACTTGTCTTTTTCCGGTAGCTATCAGTCTTTTTGATTATGTAATTTAAAAACTCAGTATCTTCAAAAAGTCGCTTCACCAGCGCAGTAATTTGTCGGTGATTATGAGGCAGAACTAACAATTCTTCGGATATATTTCCCAATTCTTCAAATTTAGGAATCCGACTGGCAATCACTGGTTTCTTAGCACCAATTGATAGATGAAATGCACCGGATGCTGAAAAATCCTGCTCATAATAGGGAAAAAGCACAATATCGGCAGCAGCAATAACATAGGGCACATCTTGATTTGAAAAAAACTTATTGGGAAATATTACCTGTTTGGTTAAATGCAACGCATTGATTCTTCGTTTTAGATAATTCAAGTATTTTATTTCAGCTTTTTTAGGCTTACTGGGTAATGTGCCGGCAATAAAGAAGTAAGTATTGGGAAAATACTTAATAATTTCTCTCAAACTATCTAAAACAATCTCGTAACCTTTATGTGCTTTAACAAAACCAAACATCAACAAAATCTTTCCGGCTATTGGCAGATTCAATTTCTCTCGAGCAATTTTTTTATCAATATTTATCAGTTCGGTGCCATGTGGAATTAACTTAATCTTTTTTTGCTCAATGCCGAGTCGGGTCAACACCGCTTGCTGGGCAGGTAGATGCACGATGTTCAAATCAGCTAAATTGGCTACTGCTTTAATGTGTGCTTCGATAGTTGGCAAATCAGCAAATTGCTTTGGTTTAATACAATGAAAAGTAACTATTTTTTTGCCAACTTCGTTAAGTCCGTTTAGCATTTTTATTATTCGGTTATCAAATTGGAAAATACCAAATTCATGTTGAAGATGAATAATATCAAAACCTTTAGAATATTTAATAATCGGCTTTGAGTAATCATTGAACCGATTCCAAACCGGCAAAACTTCAATAAAGTTGTTTTTATAATGTTCGGCTTTGCTTTCAGCAATAACTCTGATAGATAAGTCTTTTTTTAACTTCATTAAGCCATTAATCAGATATTCGGTGTAAGTAGCAATGCCACATGGTTGTGGTGAATAAGTAGAGATATAAGCGAGTTTGCAATCTTTTTTTAGCATTCTCCGGTCATTCTGTTACCTTTTTTCTCATTTCTTTATCATTAACCGTGCTGGCCAAGAACCCCATCGATATTAACGCCCCATTGGTTTAAATAGGCAATTTCCGAAAGCGGTTTCCGTTTTGCTCCCTTAGCAACAATTTTACTAACCTTGTCAACAATATTCGGTTTCTCAGCCGGATAACCTAAGGGTGTTAAGGCGACTATTCGGACATCATCAGGAATATTAAGCAACTTTTTAATGAAGTCCTCATCAAAGGCACCAATCCAACAAGTTGCTAAACCTAAATCAGTCGCAGCAAGAATCAGGTGTTCCATAGCGATGGCGACATCAACTAAATAATACTCGATGCCGGCTCTTTTGCCACTATCTTTAGGATTGGCGCAGGCAACAATAATTACCGGGACATTTCTTAAAAAGAAGTTAATATTATAACTAAACGGTCGCAGTTGTCCGATTTTTTTAATTAGTGCTTGGTCTTGGACAACAATAAAACGCCAGCATTGCCGATTTTGCCATGATGGCGCCAGCTGGGCTGCCGCTAATACCTTTAATATTTTTTCACTTTCAATCGGCTCTTGCGAAAAATTACGACAACTTTTCCGTTGTTTAATTACTTCTTCAAACTCCATAACAATTTATTTTACAATTAAACCGATTCGGTGCCACTGAATTTGGCGCGGACTGAGAATGATTCTTGCAATATTCGGTGCTGCCGAAGAAGAGAAATAGATTACCATTGGTTTACCTTTAATATATTTTAATGGTAACGGTCCAAAAAAACGGCCATCAGAGGAATTATCGCGATTATCGCCTAAAGCAAACACCGTGCCTTTTGGCACCACGACCGGTCCAAAATTATCGCGCACCAAATATCCTTGGGGATCATTAATAAATCTTGCTTGTTCCCATTGCTGCTGATAATCATTAGGCATCGGATTCAATGGCGGAAATATTCTGCGGTCAATGTGTTGTACATAATTTTCATATTTTATTTTTCCGTTAATATACAAGACCTTATTGCGAATTTCAACAGTATCGCCTTCAACAGCAATACAACGCTTCACAAAATTCCTTGGCATATACCAAGTAAAAAAATTGGTAGTCTTATTCCAATATAGTGGCAGTAACGGTAAGAATTTCGGAAACAACCTGACATAATTCTCTTGGGGTTGCGGTTCATCTGGGTCAAGATGATAACGAAAAACAATGATATCGCCCGGTTTTGGTTTGGAAATCGGAATTAAATCTTTAGTAGTAAATGGAAGTTTAATACCATAAATAAACTTATTAACCAGCAGAAAATCACCGACCATTATCGTACTTTCCATTGACGGTGTTGGCACCATAAATGCCTCAACGACAAATGCCCGTAATAACAGCACAATTGCAATCACCGGAATCCAAGATAAAATAAATCTAATAACCGATTTCATTTTAATACAATTTACCTCTTAAGAGTTCTCGGGCAATCACTAATCGCTGAATTTCATTTGTGCCCTCATAGATCTGGGTAATCTTGGCATCACGAAACATCTTTTCTACCGGATAATCTTTCATATAGCCATATCCGCCAAAGAGTTGAATCGCTTCCGTGGTGACCTGCATTGCAACATCTGATGCGAAGAATTTCGCCATTGAAGAAAAACCAGCAATATCTTTGGCGCCCGAATCGGCATGACGGGCGGCGGCATATACTAACGCCCGTGCTGCCTCAACCTTTGTTGCCATTTCCGCTAACCGGAATTGAATACCTTCTAACGAAGATATTGGTGCACCAAATTGGACCCGCTGTTGAGTCCATTCGGTTGCTGCCTCCAAAGCACCTTGAGCGATACCAACTGCCTGCGCACCAACGCCAGGTCGAGTGCGATCAAAAGTCCGCATCGCCGTAATAAAGCCAGTTCCTTCGGGTCCGATGCGATTTTCCGCAGGAATCCGGCAATCTTGAAATATCAACTCACAGGTTACCGATGCCCGAATGCCAAGTTTATTTTCGTGTTTGCCAAAAGAAAATCCTTTGGTACCTTTTTCCACAATAAATGCCGAAAGCCCTCGGCCACCGCGTTCTGGATTAGTCGAGGCAATTATCGTATAAATATCAGCGACTTCGCCATTAGTAATGAAACACTTGGTGCCGTTAAGAATATATTCATTACCATCTCTAATCGCCGTGGTTTTGATACTTGAGGCATCAGAACCGGCATTGGGTTCAGTTAAGCCAAAAGCCCCGATCCACTCACCGGATGCCATTTTCGGTAGAATTTTCTTTTTTTGGTCTTCAGATGCCGAAAGGATAATCGGATAGGCAGCTAATCCATTCGCGGCATAACAAACACCGACGCCACCGCAAATGCGCGACACCTCTTCCACAACTAAACACATTTCAAAAACACCGCCCCCAGCACCACCATATGCTTCCGGGATATAAATACCAAGCAGCCCGGCTTTAGAAAATTCCATGATGATCTCATAAGGGAATTCGCCTTTCTCATCCAGTTCTTTTCTTTTCGGCTTTACTAATTCTTCTGCCAGTTTTCGGGCAACTTCTTTGATTGCCTTTTGTTCATCAGTTAAAAAATAATTCATCATATCTTGCCTCCACTAGTTATTGCTTTTAATCTTTTGTAAATTTTTTTTGATGCTTTTTTTAATAGCTTGTATAGTTGTCCGGCAACTTTTCGATAATCGTCGTAAGACTTTTGAAATGGGTCTGAAATTTCTTCGAGCTTACCGGTAGCATATTCAGTAAGCAAGAATGTTCGCTCTTTTGCTTCGGGCACAAGTTCAATGACTTTCTCTTTATGTTTCTGTTCCATTGTCAATATCAAATCAGCCATTTTAATTCTTGACTTTGAAATTGGCGCAGAAAGATGATGGCGAATGTCAACATCATATTTAGCGACGGCATTGATGGCAAACGGACTTGGTGTTTGTCCTTCAGTGGTATTAGTGCCACAGGAATAAGAAACTATTTTTATCCGGGAATTTTTCGATAGTAACTGTTCGCAGCATTTGTCAAAAATACCTTTCGCCATCGGACTACGACAGGAATTGCCGGTACAAACAAATAAAACAACAAATTTCTTGCTTGAGTTCTTTTGAAAAACCTTGTTCTTCATCATTGGCCAATATCTTTGCGGTAATAAATATTATCAAAATAAATATCTTGAATTCGTTGATACGCTTTCGTCCGAGCAGAACTCAGTGAATCACCGATACCGGTCACGGCTAAAACCCTGCCACCGTTAGTATAATAGTTGTTATTTTCTTTTTTTGTTCCACAATGGAAAATAATAACATCATCAGTATCGGTTAAATTGCCAGCGATCAGTTTGCCAACCTGATATTCACTTGGGTATCCGCCTGAAGCAGCAATGACGGTTAGAGCAAATTTATTTAGCCAATCAAGTTCTTCAATATTTTCATCAATTGTCTGATAACACATTGATAAAATATCAGTTTTAAGTAATGGAATGATAACCTCTGCTTCCGGATCTCCCCAGCGACAGTTAAACTCTAAAATATAGAATTTTTCATTAGTGAGGATTAGGCCAAAATAGATTATGCCTTTATATTCAATGCCTTCAGATTTTAGTCCACGAATAAATGGGGTAAAAAGTTCGTTGCGGAATTTTTCAATCCAATGCTGGTCAATTTTTGCTACTGGCGCAAAACTACCCATACCACCGGTATTTGGTCCGTGATCAGCGTCCAGTAATTTTTTATAATCTCGCGCCGGCAGTAGCGGTACAATTTTATAACCATCGCACAATGCCAATAATGAGAGTTCTTCACCAGAAATATACTCTTCAATGACAATTTCTTCAGATGCGGAACCAAACAATTTTTTTTCTAAGTGCATCTCAATTGTTTGAAGTGCAGATTGTTTATTATCGACGATTACAACCCCTTTACCAGCGGCCAATCCTGATGCTTTGATGACTATCGGAAATTGACAATCTTCACAATATTTTTTGGCACGGATGCTATCAGTAAAAGTTTCGAAATTGGCTGTCGGCAAATTATATTTTCGGCAGAAATTTTTAGCAAATGCCTTTGATGCTTCCAATTGCGCCGCGCGCCTATTCGGACCAAATATTTTTAGATGCTGTTTTTGGAATTCATCAACAATACCTAATGCCAGCGGTGCTTCTGGACCAACAATCGTCAAATCGATTGAGTTATCCTGAACAAAATTTAAAAGGGCATTGATGTTATCGGCTTTAATTGGAATACATTCGGCAAAATTACTAATACCGCCATTACCCGGTGCTGCAAATATGTGACATTTGCTTTGTGCCAGTTTCCAGACAATCGCGTGTTCACGACCGCCACTGCCAATTACTAATACTTTTTCTTTCATATGATTATCTACATCTCAATTAGCCACTCAGCTGCTCATTTCAAAGTATCTAAACCCTTTTTTCATATGCCACTTTTTTGGCGATTGAAAGTATTCACGAATCTCTTGGTATTCGGCGTCAGTGAGCAATGTAATCGATTTTGGTATTGCCGGCGAGATTGCATCCTTAAAGTTGGTAAGTGAATATAATGTCACGCCGTATTTTTTTAATAATTCGGCACTATTTTGTTGGCGGTCAAAAACAACAAAACATTTATCGACTTTGCCACCTAATGCCCTTATTTCTTCAAAAACTTTTGCCTTTGTCCAACCAGCAACAATCGTGTCATCTACCACTAAGACATTTTTATGTAAGATTTGGGCACTGTTAATACCTTCGAGCAGTTTTGCTTCTGGATAGCGTTTTTCGCGACGGACAAAAAACATTGGTTTTGATAATTTCTGAGCAATGAGCGTTGCCAAAGAAATACTACCAGCCTCAATGCCGCAAATTAAATCAAATGTTAAATTCTTTAAGAGCAAAACCGATGAGGCCATAATAAAATCAAAAACGGTTGGAAATGCTGGCACGAGTTTAATGTCAATATAAATTGGACTATAATTTTTCCGTTCATCAACTTTGAAGTAAGGTTTGATATCACCAAGGCTTACTTTTATTGCGCCAATCTGCCATAATAGTGCCGCAATTAATATTGATAAATTGCCTTTAAGCGATTGGATTGTCTTTATATCTGGTATCACCTGTCTTTGCTCTCTTAACAGTCGATATAGTTTCAGCGCTTCGATGCTTGACAAAGTCTCAAATGAAAAATTGGTTTCTGATAAGTCAAAAATAATGTGATAGCGAATTATTGATGATGTAGCAGTGATAAATAGATAACTTTGGGCATTGGCTTCCTTTTGACCGGCACTGATTTTCTTAACCGAGGGATTAATATGTTGCCGATATATTTCAAAAACGCTCTTAACCAACTCGTTTATTTCAAATGACTCTAAGATTATCGGTGCACCAAAGCGGACAATTTTATTGTGGACTGCTAAATCAGAAATTGGCAATTGTTCAAGTTTCATATTTATTTAGTGCTGTTTAATAGTTTTTGAAAAACTCTCTTAACTTTATTTTTTAATTCGGATATCGTTCGGTTATTCGCAATAACAAAATCAGCATTTTTTTTCATTTCGGCTTCAGACATTTGTCTTTTCAATCTTAATTTTACATCGGCCGGTTGAAAGTGTTTTTTGGTCATTCTCGTTATTTTTTGTTTTTGGGGCGCGGTCACTAAAATCCGGTGGGTAAGCGGAATTTGTTTTCCCCAATCAAAGAGTAGTGCTGCATCCAGTATCGTTACTTGAGCAACTGATTCGCTGAGTGTTTTTTTTAGCCGTTTGAGCAATGGTTTTTGAATAATCTGATTAAGAGTTTTTAGTTTTGCTTGATTAGTAAATACGACCTTGGCTAATTTTTTACGGTCAATTGTTTTATTTTTAGTTAAAATTTCTTCCCCAAATTTTTTTACAATCTGTTTGAACACCGACGAGTTTTGATTTTGATATAACTGCCAGGCAATTTTGTCGGCAGAAATAATTTTAACTGGAATTTTATATTCTAAAAAGAGCCTTTTTAATTCATTAGCAACTGTCGTTTTGCCGGCACCGATATTTCCCCCAATACCCAATCTTAATTTGACCTCAGTTAAATATTGATTCTTAATTGGCTTGACGATTGTTCTGCTCCGATTTTTTATGATTGGTGATTACTCTTTATATTGTTTGACAATTAAACAGGTATTATGGCCACCAAAACCTAATGAGTTTGATAACCCGGCTCTAATCGTTATCTTTCGGGCACCTTCCGGTACATAATCCAAATCAAGTTCTGGGTCAGGCGTTTCTAAATTTATTGTTGGATGAATTTGTTGATGATAAATTGAAAGGCAGAGCACAATAAATTCAATAGCACCAGCAGCACCTAATGAATGACCAATCATTGATTTCGTTGAGTTGATTGGAATTTCTTTTGCCCTCGTTCCAAATAATTTCTTAATTGCTTGTGTTTCAGTCAAATCATTTAAATCGGTCGAAGTGCCATGAGCGTTGATGTAATCAATATCTGCCGGTGTCAGATTCGATTCTTTCAAGGCATTTGCCATTGCCTGATAGGCGCCTTCACCTTCGGGTGCTGGTGCCGTGATATGATAACCGTCGCCAGTCACACCATAGCCAACAACTTCACAGTAGATTTTCGCATTCCGTTTTTTGGCATGTTCTAACTCTTCTAAAATCACCACGCCGCAACCTTCGGCAACAACAAACCCATCACGGTCTTTTGAGAATGGCTTCGATGCCTTTTCGGGTGGGTCATTACGCTTAGTTAATGCCCCCATATTGGCAAAACCAGCAATACAATAACCAGTTATCGGTGTTTCGGAACCACCGGCAATCATGATATCGGCATCGCCTTCTTTAATATGTCGGAAAGAATTACCAATTGCATTGGCACCAGACGCACAGGCTGAAGTCGTGCAATAATTTGGTCCTTGTAGTTTATAATAAATTGAAACATTGCCCGAAGCAATATCCGGGATCATCATCGGAATCAAAAGTGGTGAGACCCGTGCCGGTCCTTTATTAAGATATACTTCATGCTGTTTTTCCCAAGTTTCAATTCCACCCATACCTGAACCGATAACAACACCAATTCGGCTGCGGTCTTCGTTATCAAAAGAAATATTCGCATCGTTAACTGCATCAATTGCTGCCCACAAAGCGAATTGAGTAAACCGATCAGTTCGTTTAACTAATTTCGCATCAAGTTTTTTAAGCGGGTCAAAATCCTTAACTTCGCCAGCAATGCGCACTTCAAGATTTGAAGCGTCAAACCGCGAAATATAAGATATGCCAGATTTGCCAGCCAAAAGATTGTTCCAAAATGTTAACAAATCATTGCCCAGACAACTGACAACACCTAAGCCACTAACAACAACTCGACGGTCGGTCATGATAAGTTAAGATTTTTTAGAAACTACAATTATTTAGATTTTTGCGCAATTTTTTCTTCTAAGTATTTAATCGCATCGCCGACCTTAACAATTTTCGCTTGGTCTTCATCCGGGATTTCCACCCCAAACTTTTCTTCAAACGCCATAACCAATTCGACAATATCTAATGAGTCGGCACCCAAATCTTCAACAAATGAAGCATTTTCGGTAACCTTTTCTGGAGTGACATGCAATTGCTCAATAATGATATTTTTTACATCATCGACTAATGCCATAATGCCTCCTGAGATTTATTTTGTATTTTACACATAAATTTAATCTATTTTACAAAAGATATGATTAAAGTCAAGTAAAAATGATTGCTGGCACACTCTATCGTTTAATCATCCATTTGTTATTACAAAGTTTGTGGTTAAAGATTGTTCTTGACTTAATTTGATTTTTGAGATGACCTTTTATCAGTTGTTCCTTTCTGTCAGCATCTTGATTATTGTAGAATGCCGGCGTTTTTATTATACCCATAAATGACCTGTTTTCAAATTTTCCATAACATTTGATTATATCTTTTATCGGAGGATACATCTTTTTCTTACACATTGCGAGTCTAATTTTACGCGAAATATTATACACTACCATGAAAATCGAAAACTTGACAGATTAAGAAAGAGAATGTAGTATATGGTAGCATATATATTTGATTGCAATTATGTTAAAAACAGACAAAATTCTTCGAAAAAAAAATAATGTTTATAATCGAAAAATATTCCGTAACTCAGTAGTTAAAGAAGTCGCTGTCGAATATAAACCAGCCATTATTGACTTACCGCAAGACAATTCCCACTTGGTATTAGTAGGCGATGTAATAGATGCACTTAAAAAACTACCTGATAAATGCATCGATGTAATTGTAACTTCACCACCATATTATAAGCAACGGAAGTATGGTGCATCTGGTGAAATTGGTCAAGAAGATACGCCTGCAGAGTACATAAAAAAATTAGTCGAAGTCGGTAATGAATTGAAAAGAGTATTAAAAGATACTGGTTCCTACTTTCTTAATATTGGCGATAAATATATTAATAAGAATCAACAGTTAATTCCATTTAAGATTGCAATCGCAATGCAAGAAAATGGATGGTTAGTCAGAAATATTATCGTTTGGCATAAACATCCAAATCCAATGCCAACTTCGATTAAAGATAGGTTTAACGATGTTTGGGAACCAATAATATTTTTTGTCAAAGATTCGGGCAAATATTTTACATACGAATATTTCTTTAATCTT
>JBDRUR010000010.1:0-34520 GCA_039801485.1 Caldifarciminota bacterium | reverse complement strand
TTGGTGTTGGCACATGTTTTAACAATGTCCAACCAGGATTATTGATATCATAGACCCAGAAGTCCCAAGTACCATTGCCACGAGTCGCATAAATTTTACTTACGCCATCATAACAGAGTGCGGCACCTTTACCAACAAACTTCTTGTTACGAGCAGTAGTATCAACACCGGTTTCAGGCTTATATTTGAAGCCGAATGGCAATGACTCAACAGTTTCCCAGCCCGATTTGCTACCAATGGTGTATTTTCTAAAGACATTGGTCTTAGTGCCAATAAACGCATACAGATAATCATCGCCGACACCAACCAATGCGCCACCATCTTTGATTACTTTCTCAACCGCCGGAACTAAATTCATCGTCACTGGCTCTTTCTGTGTCCAGAATGCTGTTGGCGCAGTAACAACTTCAATACCAGAACCAAAATTACTATCGTTTGCAACATTGACATCGCCACTTAAAACTGTTTTTGCCATCGTTGAGAAAAGTCCAAGGTCACTTGCCAGATAATTGTCAAATGTAATTGACGATTGCTGACCAACCGCTAAACCCGGCACGGTAACGGTATCGCAATATTCGCCACCTTTTGTTGCTGTAATTGTAAAGATGACATCAAATTGTGGTGCCGGCACATTACCATAATTCTTAACCGTTGCTTTGACGGGATAAGAAAATCCCTGATAGAGCGTGCCAGATGGCGCATCAACTGATACAACGCCGACATCAAGAATCTGTTGCAGCGAATGTAAATCGCCCAGAAATCTTGGCATTAATTGGAAAGTATCTTTGTAGACACTCAGATTACCAATGATTGCAATTGTTTCAGTTGGAATTGGCTGGCCAATGATATCTAAACAAGCAGCATCAATTCTTACGCGTAAAGATTCGGTTTCGTTATTGTTACAAGCCCAATAATTAGTGCCACCGGCAAATGTGCCAGTTGCCTTAAAATGTAACGAGTCAATTCTAATTAAACAACCTTCATAATCTTCAGAAACACCAGCAATTGCCAGTAAAGTTGTGCAGGGCAGTGGTTTGCCAGTTGCATGAATACGAACATCACCATTGAGATTATAACCGGCGTCAATCTCGGTAAGGGTATTATATTCTTTGACAATACCAATAACTGAGACACTGTCACCAATGTTTAGTTTTGGTAATGAATCCTGATAGCGCCGATAAACATAAAGTTCATTGCGAGCACCACCGGGTCTTTGGGCAAAGAAGAACCGAGAACCGAATGTACCAGTAACAATTCCTTTAGTATGGACATATTTGAGTGTCTCAGGTGATGCTGAAGTCGTGCCTTGAATCTGGTCGATTGTTCGTTCAAATGGAATTGTATAGCGATAAGTTGCTGAAACAGTTGTGTTGTTATCTTCATCGGTTGCCGAGATTTTATAAAAAACCGTATCACCTTCTGATGCGGTTGCCGGAATTGTATAGTTAAAAGTTGAATCCAATGGATTGTAACTATTTTTCAAAACATAATTCCAGGTAGTTGTCGTATTAAGTGCGTAAAATAGGGTATCAATAATATTTGACAATGGTGTTAGATTATCATAAATTTTAGCAGTTACTGCTACCGGTTCACCAAGCAATGGGATTTTTGGATTGCGGGTAACATTGGTGATAATCGGCGCTTGTTGAATGTCAAGCGATGTGCTGTCACCAGCAAAAACAATCCAGGGGCCAGAAATTTCAGTATAGAATGATAAAATTTCATTCGTTGTTCTATTTCTAACCTGTAAAGAATCAATTGTCCCAGATTTTACTGCCATTCGGATATACCCAGCATTACTTGAGTTATAACCCTCATCGATCTCATTATTTTCTGTGGCATACGCACCAACAATTTCTTCGCCTTGGTAAGCCATAACAACCACATTTTCACGAGCTGGTCCGCCATTATACTCGTAAATGTGTCCGTAGAGCCAACCACCATCACCAGCAGTTGTCATATCTAAAATTTTAATTGGCAAAGTGTCAGAATCATAATTCAGTCCAGCATCAATATGCCGAACTCTGAGCGATAAAGCAGTATCGACGGTCGCAGTTGGTTGTGCCTTCATAAAGACCCAAAGTTTTGTCGTATCATTAACACTACCACATAAAATCTTAGATAAACTTGCCCATGCCGCATTATCCGCTGCCCAATTATTGCCACTGATGTTCCAAGTTAATCCCCGACCACCAATTCTGCCTTTATAATAGAATGAGTCATTATTTGCCCCAGGTTTAACTCCAACATAAAATGCAAATGGTGTGCCGGTTCCCGGTGTCCCTGGTGTTGCGCCACCTTGAACATATCTTGGCCTCATTAAAATTCTTGCTGTCGGTGGTGCAATGACATTATATGAATAAGTCGGAGTGCGGACCGATGCATTGGAGTCATCTTGCGCCCAAACATAGTAATAAACCTTACTGCCATTTGTTTGGCCCGGAATTGTATAATAAAAAGTAGAATCAGCTGAATGGAGACTATCATGCCAAACCCTAAACCAAGTTGAAGAATCGTTCACCGCATAGAATAAACTATCTCTTATATTGGCAACTGGACAATAGTCATCATAAATTTTTGCTCTTACTATCACTGATTGTAATGGTTCTGGATTAGTAGGAATACGAGTGACATTAGAAATTGTTGGTGGTTGATTAGGCTGGAATAATTCTTGGTCATACACCCACACCGAGTCAATTAGGAAGTATCGGTTGGTTCCTACAGTACTTTGATAATAGTCATAAAAAATCCAGCGGATATAAACTGTTGTCTGTTCATTATAAGAACCTAAATCGATTGCTTCTTTATAAATTGACGCTTGCGTTGGTAATCGGCTGTAAATATATCCACTATCCATAACTAAAATCGGGGACCAATTAGTTCCATCTATAGAAATTTCTACTTTCATTGTATCAAGTGAAGATGCGAAGCCATATGCTGCCCCACTTCCCGGGCACCTAAAATAGAAACATAAAGTTTCAACAGTTGGACTTGATAAGTTAATTGATGAAGATTTTAAATAAGTAGTTCCTGTTCTTTCATTATTTGATGCAATCACTACTCCTGCTGATGCATTATCGAATATATGAGCTTGAGTCCCAGATCGTTGTACCCACGCGCCGCACGTTCCTGTTGCTTGCGTTTCCCAATTTGTTGGGGGAAATGTTGTTCCTTCAAAATCTTCATAAAGCAGAGTTGCACCAAAAGCCATTTGGATGCCGATTAATAGTATTGTTATATATATTATTGTTTTTATTTTACTCATTTTAACCTCCATTATAATTTATTGATGGTATAAATGGCAGATAAAAGTTGTAGCTACCATCGTTAATAAAAACCACAACGCCATTTAATAAAGATTTTAAAACCATTGCTTTTTATATTATTCGCATTATCTTTAGCCCAACAGTATCAATCTTAATAATCTCTTAATATAAAGTCAAGATTACGATTATCAATTCTCCCAAACTATAATATCCCGCTGTTAAAATAATATAAATGAATTGTTAAAATTCTGTTAAGATAAATACAACGATTTTTATTAACTTTATTGAATTTTAATAATCACCAGTAATGTCAGCAAATTAATTGGCTGATTAAATCTGCTAATGAAAGTATAATTAACTTGACATTGTGTCCAGTTTGGAATTAAAATAATTTTATATGGAATTAAAATTACCATACGGTAACCAAGAAATTTGTCTGGATATTCCTGAAAAAAATCTGTTAAGTATTTTACAACTGAAACCACCAACAAATCGACCCCAAATTGATGTTGACCAACTTAACAAAAGTCTCAAAGATTTTTTAGGAACAAGTAAAAGTGTTTTAATCATTGTTAATGATTATACCCGTCCAACACCAACCGAGAAAATATTATCAATGATTGAACCCGAAATTGTCAATTATGATTTTCGGATGATTGTTGCCTGTGGCTCACATCGGCCACCAACTAATGACGAATTTATCCAGATATTTGGGAATTATTATAATAAGTATCAAAATAAAATTTTAGTGCACGATGCCAAAGATAATACCCGCTTAAAGTTTTTAGGTAAAACCCGGCGTAATGTCCCAGTGTGGTTAAATCAAGCAATTTGGGAAGCAGAGAAGTTAATCGTTATTAATTCGGTAGAACCGCATTATTTTGCTGGATTTACTGGCGGTAGAAAATCATTCTTGCCTGGTGTTGCTGGCTTAGAAACAATTACTGCCAACCATAAATTATCACTTAGTCCCAAAGCAAAAACCTTGTCGTTGACAGGTAATCCAGTCAATGAAGATATGAATGAAATTGCCAAGATGATACCGCGACCGATATTTTCAATTCAAATTGTCATTGATAATCTTCATCAGGTCTATTCAATCCATTACGGCGATATTTTTAATTCTTTTGACCAGGCAGTTGAAGATGCCAAATTAATTTTTTGTGTGCCAATCAAAGAAAAAGCCGATATTGTGATTGCTTTAGTGCAAGAACCCTATGATGTCAATTTTTATCAATCCGAAAAGGCAATTGAGAACGCCAAGTTGGCATTAAAAGAAAACGGCATTATGATTGTTGCTTCCAAATGTCGGAAAGGTGTTGGCGATGATGAGTTTGTTCGGTTGTTGGCATCAGCCGAAAATCCCAAACAGGCTTTAGAAAAAATTGAAAAGGAATTTGTCTTGGGCTATCACAAGTCGGCAAAACTAGCGGAAATTTTAATGTGGGCAGAAATCTGGACCGTGATGCCAATCAGTGATGAGATTATTAGAAGTGTTTTTATGAGACCTTTTACTGATATTAATCTTGCGCTGAAAACTGCCTTAGAGAAAAAAGGCGAAAATGCCAAAATTTTTATTTTGCCTGATGCTAGTCTGACTGTGCCGTTGTTAATTTAAGTTTATGGTCTTTTTGGAAGTTAATTATGCAATACAAAGATAATTACTTCATCATGTGCTGCTGAGAATTCTCTAATTGACCGACCATTTTTATCCATACCAATCAAACCCCACATAGTAATTCGATTTGAACCAGGTGGTGTGTAAGTGCCAAAACGCATCTGGCCAGGTTCATAATCTGATTCATCGTTAGGTCCACCAATGCTGGTATTGGTAACATCCTGTTGGCTTTCATACCAATCAGTTTCAATGTCTTCCGGGTCCATTGTTAACCCGGTCCAAGGATTTCTCGGTAGTTTACCTCCAACTGGTGGCTCGGCATCTGGGTCACCACCTGGAAAATACGCACCATAATCTTCTTCATAGAAATATTCAGTGTATTCACCTTTTTCGGCATGATACATTTCAACCGCCTGAGCAACAGCATGCATATTCATTTTTTGTGCTGTAATTCGTGCCCGCTCGCGAATCATATTATAGTTAGGTGTTGCAAAACCTATGATAATACCAATAATCACAATGACAATTAACAGCTCCACTAAAGTAAAACCGTTTTGCTTTACCATTTTTGCTCCTTAATCTGATTTAATTTATTTTAACCGAAATCAATAGTATGTCAATATAATTTCCAAACAAATTTTTATAATTGTTGACAAATATTAATTTCAGAGGTATAGTAACATTTTATAAAAAAATTAAAAGTCAGCAATGACTTAGAAAGGAGATGAGCGACATAAAACAAAAGATGATTAGTAAAAATAAACACTATAAATAAAAATGGAGGAAAATTAAATGAAAAAATACGGTTTAATAATAATCGCACTTGTTTTAATTGCAAGTGTTAAGATGAGCAGTGGTGCGATAACTTTATCAGCACCATTTGACAAGATTGTTGTTGACGAGTTTTACGCAACTCCTAATCCCAGTGATTTTCAGAACTGGACAGCGATTGCTCAACCCCCAACATCTGCCGACCGATTAACCCATGCAACGGTTTATGACCCGGTGAATGATAAAATCTATATGATCGGTGGTTGTCCTGCTGGACAAGCTGGCACTAATTTAGCAACCTGTCAGCAATATGACCCTGCAACCAATACCTGGACAAATAAAGCCTCAATGTCAGTTGCCCGTGGTTGGATTGCGGCTGGTTATGTCCGCGGGAAAATCTATGTTATCGGTGGTTATTCTAATTCGCAAACTCATCTGAATGTTAACGAAGAATATGATATTGCCACTAATACCTGGACGACCAAAGCACCAATTACCCAAGGCCGAATTGCCTATGAATTAGTGGTCTGGCGTGATTCGCTTATTTATGTGATTGGCGGCGCTTATCTTTCGGGCACTACAATTATTTGGATAAATAGCGTCGAAATTTATAATCCATTTACTAATACCTGGACAACAGGCACATCTTTCCCAGTTAATTGTGGTATGGGTTCAGCCGCAATCATTGACGATACTATCTATATTGCTCAAGGTTATACCGGCTCTGGTTGTTTAACCAATCTCTATAAAGGCGTTATTAATCCTGCCAATCCAACCCAAATCAACTGGACAACCGGACCAACGCTTTCACAGCCAGTAATGTGCGGTGGCACAACCGTTTTAGGTGGTTGCGTTTATTGGTTGGGCGGATTTATCAATGCTTCAACCGTCACTAATCTCTGCTGGAAATACGACCCAGCAACCAATACGATTTCAACCACTGAAGCTTATCCTTACACAATTGCTCGCAATAATTATCTTGTTGCCCGCACCACCGGTAATGAGTTATACGTAATGGCTGGTGATGCTGGCGGTGACTGGACAACGCCTAATAACTATTACTATAAAATCACCTATGCGCCACCAGCAGCAAATGATGTTGGAGTTAATTCGATTGTTGCGCCTGGCGGCTCTCATCGCGTCAATACACCAATGACACCGATTGCCGAAGTTAAGAACTATGGGACTGCTACCCAAACAAATTTTCAAGTAGTCTGTTCAATTATCGGTCCTGGAAAAGTTATCCGTTATGTTGACACCAAAACAGTCACGTCCCTTTCGCCCGGTGCTGTTACTAATGTTGAATTTGATATGTGGACACCGACAACAATGGAATTAGAAACGGTTAAAATGAGAACAAATCTTGTTGGTGACCAAAATCCTGCCAATGACCGCAAAACCAGCACGGTTTTAATCTCTGATGCACTCTTAATCGAAGGATTTAACGGCATGACTTTCCCGCCTGCCGGTTGGCAAGCAATTCCAATTGTTGGCACTTATAACTGGGAAAGAAAAACATCCAACACCAATCCGACCTGCACGCCGTTTGAAGGCGAAGCAATGGCGAGTTATCCATCTTTCTCGGCAACTCAGGGTAATTGTGCCCGATTAATCACACCGCCATTAAATCTTGGTTCAACCGCTCAGATTTGCACCGTCGCCTTTTATATGTATCATGATAACGGTTATCCCGGTGGAACTTATGGCCCAGATAGTGTCAAAGTTGAATATTCAACCGATGGCACTAATTTTACAAGAGTTGCATCTTTTAGAAGATATGAAGCAACCAATGCCTGGACACAACACAAAGTTTATCTTGGGACATTTTCGGGCACAATTTATGTGGGCTTTTTAGCATTTTCTGATTATGGTAATAATATGAATATTGACTATGTTCGCATGTTTAGCTATTCAACTGGTATCGAAGAAGACCATACCGATACGCCAGTTAAATTTACAACCTTATCCACACCAACGCCTAATCCGTTTACCGATGGTTCGGTAAAAATATCCTTTACACTTGCCGAACCAACAAAAGCAAGTCTGAAAATTTATGATGCGACTGGCCGCACAATTCGAACATTAGTTAATGCTGATTTAGCCAGCGGTATTTATCACTTAACCTGGAATGGCAAAGATGAAAATAACAACAATGTTGCTGAAGGCATCTATTTCTACACTTTAGAGACCTCGAAACAGAAAATAACTAATAAACTCGTGTTAACACGATAAACTCTTAAGAGGGGTCGCATCGGTAAAGATGCGACCCCAAATTTTTTATGGTTCATATTCTTGGTTTGGTCGGTAGCCCCCGGAAAGGTAAAAATACTGATAGCTTAGTCCAAAATGTTTTAGAAGGCGCTAAAAGTGTCGGTGCCAAAATAACAAAGATCTATCTCAACGATTTGAGAATAAAACCTTGCCAAGCCTGCCAAACTCATCCTTATCCAAAATATTGCATTTATCATGACGGTATGAGTAAGTTGTATCGATTATTTGAGACAGTTGATGGGATTGTTTTAGGAACACCAGCATATTACGATACTATCTCAAGCCAAACAAAACTTATGATTGATCGTTGTAACTGCCTTTCCAAAATTATTAAAACACGTACCGGCAAACTGAAATTTTATCGGCGGATCAAAAAAACAAAAATTGGCATTTTTATTTGGGTTGCTGACTGTTCTACTAATATTAAACCGGCATTAGCATCAATAAAATATTGGTGTTCGGATATTAATCTAAAAATTTTTAAAACTATTGCCCTAATTCATTCTGAACACAAAAACAATCACAAAGAAAGAATTATGCGGTTAGCATTTGATACCGGTATTGATTTAGTGAATAAAATTAATAAACAGCAAATAGATTTAAGTACCAATCAATAATATTTTGGCCCCAAAACGATGTTAATATCGCACCGATTGCCATAAAACTTCCAAACGGAATATAATCTTTCCGACTTTTAATTTTAAATAGCATTAAAATTAACCAAACCACGACACCAATAATCACGCTGATAAACAGTGCAACCAAACCGGTTTTAATACCAAAATTTGCGCCAAGCATGCCAGCTAATTTGATATCACCCCACCCCATCATTTCTTGTTTTTTTATCAAAAGCCCCACCTGTCGAAAAATCCATAAGATGACCGCGAACGCAACTGTCGCTAATAAAGTATCAGAAATATTGGGGGATTTAATAACAATGCTGAATAATAGTCCAATAACAATACCAGGTATTGACAGTGCATTTGGGATAATTTGGTGAGAAATATCAATAAATGCAATGACAATTAGTAATGAAATAAAGATTAAATTCTTTAATAAAACTAAACTGAGATTGTATTTCCAGAATGAAAATAAAAAAAGCAAACCGGTTAATAATTCGACGGCTGGATATCGCCAGGAGATTGGCTTTTTGCAAAATCGACACCTACCGCCGACCAAAATAAAACCAATTAATGGAAATCGGTCTTGTGGTTTTAAAGTCTTTTTACAATTAGGGCAAAATGAATTGGGAAATACTACTGAAATATGCCGTGGGATTCGATAAATACAGACATTTAGAAAACCGCCGATTAATACGCCTAAAATAAATATTGTCAATGCAATTAAGTAATTTGGTAATAACAATAACATTGATAAAAAACGACGAATTTATCTCAAGGCGGTAATCAGAACCTATAATGATACAATATGTGGAATAATGAAGACCAGCAACTCGCTCTTATCATGTTTCACAGTCGTGCGACTAAATAAAAATTTACCTAAAATTGGGATGTCGCCCAAAATTGGAAATTTGCTTCTGGTTTTTGTTTCCTCGTCTTTAATCAAACCGCCAATAACGACAACTTCCCCATCTTTAACTACGACTTGAGTCTTTGCTTCGCGTTTGACTGTTACCGGTCGCATGTCTTCTGGTGAACCTTGCCAACCAGTGATTGCTTCGATTTTTGTTTCAATTTCCATATTAATCATCCCATCACTAGTGGTATGTGGTGTTACTTTTAACCCAATCGGAATGAATTTCTCTGTCCAAGAAAATATTCGCTCTCGGGTTTCTGGATCAACTCGAACTGTCCGTAACGGCACTGTGATACCCATATTAATATCGGCCGTTTGATTGTCTAACGTAACACTCCTAGGATTGGCAATAAGTTTTGACTTGCCTCTGGTTTGCAATAGTTCTAAGGCAGCGGAAAGTTGCTCTAATGAGATCTTCCCAAACAGCAATTCTTGAACATGAACTGGAATTGAAAACTCATTGGTTTTTGGAATGCTTGGAGTCAATGCTGTCCTCAATGACCAATCAATACCATACATATCCTCAGATGATAGCGATGTTTCGATAAACTTGGCTTCGATAGCAATTTGAGGTGAAGGTTGGTCAAGTTGAGCAATTACTGTTTGTAATCGGTCTAAGACTTCGGGATAATCAGTGACAATTATTGCCGAGGCACGTCGCGAACCACCGCCGTCACCAACTCGACGATAGACAACTTCAGCTACGCCTCTTGCCGATAGTACACGTTTAATTGCTTCTTTAACATCAGTTGCCTCAGCATAATCAAGTTCATAGATTCTTGAGTCTAATTCACCGGGAATTTCTCGGCCCTTGGGTTTGATTAGCATAATACCCGATTCATAAGTAATATAATTACAATCAGCTGCTCGTACCAAGGCATCAATGGCACTCATCAACGGGATATCAGTAAAGCGCACTGTGATATTTGCTTTGACATCCGGGGTGATAATGATGTTAAGGTTAAACTGCATCGCGATCATCCGCAACAAATCAACAACATCAGCATCTTTAACAAACATTGAAATTGTCTTTTCTGGTTCACTAATTACTGGCTCCGGTGCTCGTAACTGTTTAGTTTCAACATCAATCACCACCATCCCAATTTCTCGGGCAACATTAAATTCTGCTCGCCTATCTAGCTCAATCGACACTCTGGTAATTGGTGGTTGTTCCTGCCATTGATTTATCACGATTTTAACTACCGGTGATAAATGTGCTTCGATAACTTTTGGTTCGATTGCTGCTCTTGTATTCAATAAATCAACGATTATTCTTTCTGGATCAGATAATGTAAAAGATGAAACTGAGGGCGTGAAATCACAAACGATTGTTACTCTAACCTTATCAAGTAACGAAGAACAATCAACTTTTAGTAGCGAACCTTCTTCGTCAGCCAAAACATATCCCGAGTTTATAAGAAAATAAATTATAACAAATACCAATATGGATAATAAATTCTTTTTCATTTCTTCTCCTTTATTGTCCTAATAAAACAGTATATTTATTACCGCTCTGTTCTAAAATTACTTTATCATTTTCAATTGCGATAATTTTCATACCTAAAATAACTTCGCCAACTTCAAGAATTTGGTCATTGATTAATGCATAAGCTTTACTACCACTTTTTGAAATTGCTTTAAGTTTTAAATTACTAATTTCACCGGCAACAACCCAATCCCTGACAAATGGGTCTACACCCCATTTACCGATTTCAGTATCAGCAGGTTTCACGGTATCTACTGCCGGTTTCTTAGTGACCGAACTAACCGCGGATTTTAAGGGTTCTTTTACCGATTTGGCTACATCTTTAAGTTGCCCAGAAGCTGCTTTTTCTGTTACTTTTGCCTTAGCGGTTGACACTGCTTTATTCACTCTCGCCGATGGTTTGCGGATGACAAATGTGTAAATTGCTAATAATATCACTACGCCTAACACAATTAATAAAATGCGCTGTCTCATTCGGCCCCCTTTCTTTTTATCTCCGAGGCAAAACTAATGATGGTAATATCGATTCACCAATTTTTACCTCTTTTGTTTTTCCGTATTCGTCAATAACAACGCGGTCACTAAGAATATTAACTATTTTTCTTCCTTGAATTACGTCACCAACTTTATACTGCTGATTATCAATTAAAGCAATATATTTGTCATCGGCAATGAAAATTGCAGTTAACTGATAAAGTTGTGTCTTTCTTTTAATTCGACCTGCTGCTGATAGTGAACCACGATAGCCTCTTCGCATTTGTCGGTAAGCACCGTAGCCATATCTTCGATATCCATAACCATAAGTGCCACGTGCTAATCGTGCTGCTTTTCGCTCCGCTCTTAATCTTTTTTGTAACTCACGCTTTCTTTTTCTTTCTTCTCTTCTTGCCTGTCTTCGTTCGGCTTCCAGTTGCTGCTTGGTCTTTGGTTTAATTTCGCCAGCAGTCTTTGCTGGCTTAGTTGAAGTTACGGTTTTTTTCCTTGAAAATATCCTCGTCCCAGCGAACGCTAACAAAGCAATAATAACAATAACGATAATTATTTTTCTCATAGTTTACTTGTTACTAGACTTGAACCATAAAGATTTATTAAAACTTGTACCTCGACCAAAGGCCGTATCTCTTGTTTCCCAATAACTTCGATTTCTGGACAGCGAACAAAATAGGCAAAGTCTCTCAAACTCTCAAGGTATCGAGCAACATCAAGATATCTGCCTTGAATGACTAAGATAAACGGCAGCGGCTGAATTGGCTTATCGGGTTTATCAATATGAATTAAAGTATCCAATCCTGGTGGTCTTATTTCGATAAAAATTAAATTATAAGGTTTACCTAATTCAACCATCTGCTGAACAATTGACAAAACTTCGTTTCTTGGGGCAATTTTTAACATAAATGCTTCGGTTTGTTCTTCTAATTTTGCTATCTGAGCACGAAGGTTCTCAATATCCCGAGCCATTGCTTCGTTCTCCTTAATTTGTTTCCGCAAGTTAATAATCTCGTTATCGAATTTCTTACTATTAATAATTTTCGGGCGATAAAAAACAAAAATGAAAAAGATGATAATAACAATAATACCGATTAGACCGCCTAATAAAACTTTTCGTTTAAGCAAGTTCATATTCTTCCTTTTATCATTTTATATTGCAGCTTATTTCAAAATCTAATACTGTTTGCGTTTGCATTGTCGTTCGATTCTTACTTACTAATTTCACATCCTTAAAATAAGGCATCTGTGATAATTTAATCATAAATTGTGCAAGGTCAAGATCAAGTAAAAAAGATTGGTCAGAAACGGTTCCGGTGATTTTAACACCCTGTTCCTTGGTTAGCGAAAACGTTTTAAGTTGAATGTTAGTAGGCACGATAAAACTTAATTGCCGTAAAATTGGCACTAATTTTGTTTCGTCGCCGACAACATTTTGTAATGCCTTATATTTTGCTTCTAAATCGCTAATATCACTCTTTAATTCATAATATTCGGAATGAATCATTTCTAATGATTTAAGTCTTTTTTTATACCGGTCAATTTCTTTCTTTTTGACACTAGTTCGAACCGCCAGCAAAAAATTAATAATTATTAAAATTGGGATTAGCAGAATTATTGATGCCACAATTATTTTGGTATCAGTCTTTTGTGTTCTTGATAATTTTAACTCTGCCGGTAACAAATCAACCGCTGACGAATCGAAAAGTAAACCCAAAGCTCCGACCAATCGCATTCCAAGACCTTCGGTGAATGGTCGGTCACGCCGATAAAGATTATGAGTTCGGAATGGGTCAAAAAGCTCGGTAGCAATATTGAGATTAGATTGTAAATATTCTGGTAAATTTTTCAACAACGCGCCACCCCCGCAAAGCAAAATTCGATCAATACGCGCAACCGTAAACTCGCGGCGATAATAGTCAATACTACGATTAATTTCTGCCAATAATCTGGCTAGAACCGGCTCTAATAAAGTTCTCAGGTGTCTAACACCAATACCTGAAAGTAACTTTTCTGTAGTCTCAGGTGACGGGATACCATATAATTTTTTTATCTCTTCGGCTTCGGTTATGCCTAATGTTAATTCCCCTTCTTCGGTTGCTAAAGCAACAGTTAACGCTTCAGTAAACGCATTACCAGCAATTGTTATTGTCCGGGTCAAATCAAGTTTTTGATTACGCATAAATATAATATTAGTGTATTGAGCACCAATATCAATCAAACAAATTACCTCATCTGGTCTGAGCCGAGCATAACGGCGGGCGGCGGCGGCAAGTGCTGACGGTACCACTGAAATTACATTTGGTTCTAAACCAGCTTTCTTAAAAGTCGCGATATGCTCTGATACAACGTCTCGTCGTGCTGAAACTACCATCACATTATCTCTAATCATTCCGCCTTCCCTAATGTCTGAAATAACTGTAAAATCTAAAATTGATTCGTCGATGGTAAAGGGTGAATATTTATCTAATCTTAAATATATTGCATCTTTTAACTCTTTGGCACTCATTTTAGGGAATGGCGCTTGCCGAATACTAACCGCTGGCCCCGAAACAAAACTAAAAATTTGCCCGGGCGGTGTGTCTTTAGTTAATTCCTTTAATATCGATGGGATATCAAAAATCTCGGCAATTTCCTTCACCCCATAATCAGTAATCCGACCGTTTTCATATCTGACATATTTTATTGCAACTGAACCGATATCAATTGCCAATGTCCCTCTACCTGATTTAGTAAATAATTTTTTAATATCCAATTATTCCTCCTTATAAAAATTTTCCTTAGTTGATACCGATGGTATAAAATCAATAATTGAACCGTCGGAAAATCTAATTGATACTCGATTACCGGTTAAGTTTATCGGCATTCCCGGACCAATTTGAATGTTCATAAATGAGCATAAATCGAACCGAGTTATTGAGTTTGGGGCAATTGTTGGTTTAACATCGAACTCGATAGTATTGTTTATGCCGGCCCGAATTGACCCATGACTATTGTAATCCCATATTAAATTACCGGCTGCTTCAACTGTTTCCAAAAAAGCTGTGGAATCCAAATGAATAATTATTAAAGAATCAAGAGTTATCGAATCACCACTATTAAAAATCGAAAAACCAATATAATTCAGACTATCACCATAAACAACACCGGTATTTTCAACATACTTCAAATTATTTTTAAAGCCAGTTGAAAAACGGATTTCAGTGATAATATGTGACCTTGCCGTAACCGAAATAAGTCTCGTGACGCTGTCTTGAGAACCATATAGTTTTTTTACTACTAGTCGGTGATTACCAATAGGAATTGGGCAATCATTTTCAGGCGAAAATTCAAAATAACCATCAGGTCTTGGATTTATTGTGTAATCGACGAGGTTCCCATTTTGTGGAATTGTGATTCGAATATTTATTTTCGAACTCAAATCCGCTGGCGGTAAACCATTAATATCAGTAACTACACCGGAAATTTTATTGGCGAATAAATCTGATAATGAATCAGCAATTTTCATTGTCAAGGTCTGTTTACCACCACCACTGCTTCGAATATAACCGTATTCTTTTGAGTATTCATAGCGATTACCCCAAGCATCAGTGATTAGACCAAATTGGTCCTCCAGAAACTTTCTTGGTAGATATGGACCTTTCCAATTGCCACCATCATTGACGACCAATGCTAAAAGTGAATCGGGCAGTCTACCCATATCGCCGACATAACCAAAATCAACTCGCCGACCATCTGAGATCAAATTCGGATTGCCAATAATCCCTTCGACAATTTCCTCCATTTCTTTTACCGTTGCATCAAACTTTGATTGGTAACGCGTCGTATCAATTGTACGAAAAGCCACTGCTGATAAAATACCAACAATCATAATAACAATTAGCATTTCAATTAGTGTAACGCCCTTTGTCTTATTCGCTATTTGCAATTTACTATTTGCCATTTTTAGAACTTCTGAGTAAACCGAAAATCAATAACATTTAATGCGCCAGGATAAACGGTCGCATATTTTACGATTGTTTCGGCAACTGCCAATTTATTATAAATACAGAACATTTTATGATTTCCTTGGGGAATATTTGTTAATTGATAACTGCCATTTTCGTCAGGCGTCTGTCCCAAAGGCGGAAATGTATCATAATTTCCATAATAAGGATGAATGATAAAAACTCTAACCGAGTCTTTTTGAACTAAACCAGGTGGATTACCTTCAATATCAAACACCCTACCGATTATTGTATTGTACAAGAGGTCATTCTGGGAATTGGCGATCTTACGATGAATCCAAGTCTGGGGTGTTAGATTGTTTCCTGTAGTATAACTACGAATTAAAAGGCTGTCTTTAATATAGATGTATTCATTGCCCCAAGCATCTTTCAAGTAATCATAAGGGTCTTCAGTGAATTTCGCTTTAATATATGGTCCTCGCCAAGATGTTACACCGCTTGGTGCTCGAACCAGGTCAACTAGACTGTCCGGTATCATGCCCAAATCACCGACATAACCAAAATCTACTCTTTTTCCTTCAGCGATTAATTCCGGGTTGCCGACAATTGCATAACATAATTCGTCCATTTCCCTGATTGTTTTCGTAAATCTTGTTTGATTAATTGTAATGTCCCACGCTTTAATTGCACCACTAACCAAAACGCCGATTATCATTAATACCACTAATAGTTCAATTAAAGTCATACCATTAATTCTTGAAATCATATACTCTAAAATAGAATCTGAATATCATCATTCTTTAAATACGGATTGGTCCCAAACCATTCACCGTCCGGTCCTCTACTCTGTAAACCGATCGTATCGCCCAAATCGTTAAGTAAATATTTAATAGAATCGCCCCAGGCATCAAACATAAAACTTTGTTTACCGTCGTCCCGGACATAAGGTCCGTTCCAACCATGTTTGGTAAATGGGTTCCAACTATCACAATCAGCTGGTTTTGTTACAAGTTCTAAAAAGTTTCTGGGATATCTACCGACATCCCCCTTAAATCCGTTATCAACATATTCGCCGCTCGTAATTAAATCTGGATTGCCAACAATTGCTTTC
Source organism: Caldifarciminota bacterium (assembly GCA_039801485.1). Lineage (GTDB taxonomy): Bacteria > Hydrothermota > Tepidihabitantia > Tepidihabitantales > CAIPLT01 > JBDRUR01. Next base: position 18,028 of record JBDRUR010000010.1, on the reverse strand, counting down.
CGTAATTGTTCTAATTTTTGTTTAGTTTCAGCAATACGAGCATTTCGCAAAGCACGATTGACACTCGTTGGTACTAAGTAGGCTACTAAAACACCAATTATGAATATCACAACTAATAATTCAACTACCGTGACCCCTTTAACTAAAAACATTTGCGAGCACAGATGATGAGTTATTTTATTGGGCATAGTTATTAATTGTAAACATTATATATTCATATATTGCTTCGTCAAGAAAAAAATGTGAAAATGCTTCATTATAACTCTTTGAGGCTCTTGGCAATTAGAAATTTTATTAAGTGCTTTTATCTCAATTTGCAAAAGGGTACTTAAAGTTTTATCATAATATTATCATCAAACCAATACTAGCAACAATACCTAATACACCGCCAAAATAAAACGGTGCTGATGCACCGAAGATCTGCCACAGGCCACCAGCAATTATTGATGCCGGTAACAGACCAATGCCGACTAATGTTGCATGTAAGCCAAGCATTGTTCCTCGGACATCTTCGGCGGCTATGTCTGAAACAAACGATTTTTCTATCCCTTCGGTAAAAGCGCTGTAAAAACCATAAGTGCCAAAAAGTAGCCATAAAAACTTGGGATTAATAATTAGGGCAAACCCAAGATAGACTAACCCATATATCAAATATCCTATAACTAAAATCTTTTTCCTTCCAATTTTATCTGAAAGACGACCAATCGGAAAGGAACATATTCCATAGATAAGATTATAAGACAAATATAATAATAGCACTGAAGTTACTGAATGACCAAGATTTTTTGCCCGTAAAATTAGAAATTGATTAGACGAATTACCCAGAGCAAACAAAAATACAATAATTAAAAATAAACGCAGTTTAATCGGTAGATTTCGCCACTGGAACTTAATTTTTTCTTTATAATCCATTATTGTTTTAATCTTTTCTTGGGCACTAAACAAAACTAACACGCCTAACACTGCCGGCACCAGTGACAGTAAAAATACCTGGGAATATCCTGTCAGATAGGATTTTAGAAAATAATAGGCAATGAGCACACCAATCGCTGCGCCAAGAGTATCAAGGGTCCGATGTAATCCAAACGCTCGACCGCGCTGAGTTCGGTCAGTACTGTCAGCAATCAAAGCATCTCGTGGCGCAGTTCTTATCCCTTTTCCAAAGCGGTCAATTAATCTACTTAGAAATACTAATCCCCAGCCTGTTGATAAATATAAAATAATTTTACCAATTGTCGAAGAACTGTAACCAATTATTGCCAATGGTTTTCTTTTTTTCATCTTATCAGAGAAATATCCGGAAAAAACTTTTAGCAAACTCGCAATGCTTTCAGCGAAACCTTCGATTAATCCAAGAATCGCCGGACCAGCCCCCAGTTTTGATAAATAAAATGGGATAAGCGGATAAACCATTTCAGTTGAAATGTCGGTTAAAAAACTCGCAATTCCTAAAATTATTACATTAAACATATTGATGTAGCGCGGAGTGAATATCGAAGTATTAACAGAAAACCCTCGCTACTTTCTACTTACTCCTCATTTTAATTTAATAATATTACTTTTTTGGTAATACTCGTTTGTGGCGTCGAAAATGTAATAAAATAGATGCCTGCGCTTACCTTTTTGCCGTTATCGTCAAAACTATCCCAAAGAACAAAATCCTGATTCGACGGCAATGATAAAAATGTTTTTATTTTTCTACCATTTTTATCAAAAATTACGATTGAAAGGTTTTGAGTATAATTTCGATTGTAATCTATTTTTATCTGATAAAAACTGGGACTGGGATAAACGCCAAAATTATTGTTTGCTGTTGATAAAGTAATGTCAGTTTCTTCTATTCCTAAGTAAGTTCGTTTTAGAATCCAGTTATTAGGGTCAAGCGTTACTGATATCGGCAGTTGATTAAACAAAAATTCAAAGGTATCAATCTGAGGATTATTATTGATACTTATTGTAACCGTTGTGTCAATATTAGTACCAACAAACCTGACTTGCAACGGCATATGGAAAATTGCTGGTGCATTTGAGCCGTTATTCTGATTAATCTCTAATATTACAAAATAGAGTTCCGGAATACTGGTTGGCACAGTTCGCCAATTATAATAATATTTAGGATATCCCGCTTGATAAATCCATTCATTAAAAAACCAATCTAAATCCAATCCAGTTACTTGTTCGTGAATACGTTTATAATCTTCAGTTGCGGCGTTTTTATATTTAAATGAATCACCATAAATGCGCATTGCTTGAAAGAAAATTCCCGGCGTGCTTGTGGTATCTCCTTCAATATATCTTAACATATGCTGTACCCAGGAACCTTTACAATATTCGTGTCCCCAGGAAAATATCTGATTAAACGGCGGATTGTATAGTGGGAAGCGCATTGAGTTATCTTCACTGAAATAATTATTGGCTCGCTGGTTCATTAAAGTAATGAATGCGGAATGTCCCAATTGATGTTCGATATATAATGCATCCGAATAAGTTGCAAAACCTTCATTGAGCCAAACATTTTGCCATCCAAAGCAAGTAACCATATCACCCCACCAAGAATGCGATAATTCATGAGCGATGCCATCGTCGTAACCATTTAACCAGTTACGATGAATCATTGTCATTGTCTGATTCTCCATTCCGCCCCATAAAAATGGATAGACAGCGTTCATTCCATATTTCTCAAACGGATACGAACCATAGCGATTACTATCAGCAAAAAAATACATCATATCGAGCATATTTTGGAAAGCACTGTGAGAACGAGCAGAATCAACACGCCAAACATAATACTTTATTTCAATCGATTCTGATGGGCTGATATGATACCAATGACTCCAAGTGCAGTAGATTGTTGCAGTAAAAACCATTAGATAGGTTGCGATCGGATAATGATGTGACCAGTAAAATGTTTTCCAACCTGCATTCGTTCTAACACTATCTAAAAGACCGTTAGAACAGACGGTAAATGAATCGGGCACTGTTACATTGAAATCACAACCTTCGTCGGCTTTATCCCACAACTCATCAAAACAAGCAAACCAATATCTGGCATCATATGGCGAATAAGTAGTATAGGCAAGATTGTGATAGCCGGTTTGGCTCGCAGTGTAAAAATAGAACCCACGATTAGATGTGCCTGCATTCCGATGGTAAAAAATGTCAACTTTGACCGTATCACCATTATTAAATTGCTGGTCCAAGAATATTTTTAGGCGATCGTTATCCTGAATAAACATCAGGACTATATTTGCTCTTTTAACTGAGTCACAGACTAAATTAACAAAATGCAAATTAAAAGTATCAAAATTGTTTTCTTTGGCAACAATCTTAATTATCTCATGGCAAGCATAGGCACCAGAAGTCATTGGTAAGAATAAATTAAGTTGGTAATGTCTTACATCGTAACTATGAGTTGATTCGGCACATTGATATTTTTCTAAATATGGAACAAATTTATTTTCAATTGACCAAGGTTGATATGTTTGTTTGGGCAGATAAGCAAATGTTGAATTAAATAATAAAAAAGCTAATATAAAATATTTTTTCATATCTCTCCTTTTAACACAAAAGTTATCAATAGCTCGATAACATCGAGTTTTTGTTTAACTGTAATTCAATAATTTTTTCTGCAATCTGGACTGCATTAGTCGCTGCCCCTTTTCGTAAATTATCAGTAACTATCCACATCGCAACTCCATTTTCAAATGCCCAATCTCTTCGTATCCGACCAACAAAAACTTCGTCTTTGTTCTCGCAATCAACCGGCATTGGATATTTATTATCTGGATAAACTTTTATATTCGGCATCGTTTTTAATGTCTTAATAATTTTATCGATGTCCGGTTGTTTTTCTAATTCAACATCGACTGAGAGCGAATGGCAAATTTTTACCGGCACCCGCACACAAGTGGCACTGATAGACAAATCGGGAAGTTCTAAAATTTTCCTAGTTTCTTCAATCACTTTCTTTTCTTCGACAGTAAATCCCGATTTGTCAAAACTGCCAATTTGAGGAATAATATTACCGGCAATTGCTGATGAAAATACCGAGTCAGGTTCTTTTTTTATTTCAGCACCAAATGCGAGTAACTCCGTCTCATAAATAAATTCATTTACCGCATCTTTGCCCGCGCCAGAAACTGATTGGAAAGAAGTAACAATTACGCGCTTAATGCCAAAAGTCTTTTGTAATGACGACAAAACCATTACCAAGGGAATAGTTGTGCAATTAGGATTAGCAATTAAATTTTGATGTTTACTTATTTTTTCAGCATTTACTTCTGGAACAATTAACGGCACATTTTTATCTAGACGATAGGCTGATGATTTATCAATAACGATACAGTGCTTTTTCGCAATCGGAATCCATTCTTTGGCTAAAGCATCATCAACCGCAAAAAAACAAATATCAAGATTCTTGAAACTATTCTCTTTAATTATCTCCACTGTGATCTCGTCAGCGCAAAACTTTATTTTACTACCAGCGCTCTTTTCTGAAGAAAAAGGTGTAAGTTTTGTTACTGGAAATTTGCGCTCCTCTAATATTCGAATAACCTTTTCACCAACTAACCCAGTCGCCCCAACAACACCGATATTCATAATATCAATTTTATCGCCGAACTTGCCTTTGTCAATGATATTTAGATAATCTCAGATAATTTTCATATTCACTTTTTACTCGATTAAAAGTTTCATCAAAAGTTGAATATTCAATCCATTTGATATTAGGTATTTTCCGAAACCAAGTTATTTGCCGTTTGGCATATTGATGCGACCGATATTTAGCCATCTCAATTGCCTGATTCAAAGATATTTCGCCATTTAGATACTTAACAATTTCCTTATAACCAATGCTCTTAATTGCATTGTCTTTTTCTGAATAGCCAAGCGCCAAAAGTCTCTTTACTTCTTCAACCAATCCGTCGCTTATCATTTGATCAAATCGCATATCAATTTTTTCATAGAGTTTTTTTCGTGCCATAGTAATGCCGACATAGTATGGTGAATATTCGGATTTCGATTTTAATTGCTTCAATACTGATAGCGGTGTCTTTGTTTGTTCATAAATTTCTAATGCTCTAATGATTCTTTGCCGGTCTTTTGGCTGGATTTTTGCTGCTGAAATTGGGTCGATTTGTTTCAATCGTTCGTATAATTTTTCTAAATTTTCTTGGGCTAACTGCTTTCTTATATTTAAATCCCGAGGAGGTGCCTTAAACAATGGTTCGAACAACGCTTTTAAGTACAGTCCAGAACCACCAACTAATACAAATTGTCTTTGGCGGCTAATTAGTTGCTGAATTATTTTCTTACAATCCTGAGCAAAATCTGCGGCTGAATACAAAATATCCGGCGTAATTATATCAATCATATGGAAACAAACATTAGAAAACGCCGGTTTGGCAGTTCCGATGTCCATATATTTATAGATCTGTCGAGAATCAGCCGAAATGATATCTAAATCGTATTGCTTAGCTAATTCTAAGGCAATTTCGGTTTTGCCGACCCCGGTCGGCCCAACGATGGTAAATATCAGAAATGCCATCTGTCTTAAAATTAATTCAGAGCATCAATTATAAAACTAACGACCGAATTTTTTATCTAATTCCTCTTTAGAAATTTTAATGATCGTTGGCCGACCATGAGGGCAAAAATATGGATCTTTACAGGCAAAAAGCTTATTGATTAAAGCTTCCATTTCCGGTTGTGATAATCTTTGGTTAGCCTTAATTGCACCGTGACAAGCAATTTGCTTAGCAATTTCTTCCTTGTATGACAATTGTTGTTTATCTAACTTTGTCAATTCGGTAAATAAATCTTTGATGTCCTGTTTTGACATTATTGCACTAGCCGGTAGCGTTTCGCAAACAACGCTTTTGCCACTAAAAATCTTGGTTTCGATACCTAAAGTTGAAAACATCTCTTTGATTTCTTCATAAATACTAAATTCCTCAGCTGATAACTCGACAATGATTGGAAAAAGTAATCCTTGAGTTTCAACTTTTTCATCTTTTTTGATGATATCTTCAAAAATTATCCGTTCTGATGCTGCGTGTTGATCAATAACACAATAGCCACTTTGGATTTGAGCAAAAATATAGGAATTATGTAATTGCCAAAACCCTTGCAGCACATTCTCATTTTCAATTAGCTGCTGTTGGAATAGAACTGTTTCCTGGCTAAATTCACTTCGTTTTTGAATGCCTAAAGTCTTTCTAATTGCTTCCGAAATAAAATCAAATAGAAACCGCTCATCAGTAAACCTTACTTCATTTTTGGTCGGATGAATATTCACATCAAGATTTTGCGGTGCAGTTTCGATAAACACAATGAAATTAGGATTGTTGCCTTGCAATGTGCCGGAATAGCCATCATAAATTGCTTTAGTTACGGTTCGATTTCTAACTGGTCGGAGATTAAAATAAATCTGCTGTTGTTCATAATATGTTTTGGTGGTTTTCGGTTCTGAAATATAGCCCCAGAATGTGAGCATTGGATTATCAAATCGAAACTCGTAGAGATTTAGAAATACGGTCTTGTCCAAAAAAATTTTAAGTCGTTCTTTAACCGAATCAGTTTTCGGTAAATTTAAGAGCTCTTTCCCGTCAGCATTCAAAACAAATTGAATTTTCGGATACGCAATCGCATATGCCGAGATGGTCTCAAGGATTAATTTCAATTCATAACTATCGGATTTTAGAAATCCTCGCCTGACTGGCAGATTAAAAAACAAAGTTTGGACCGTTACGGTTGTTCCTCGTGCACGGGCAATTTCTTTGATTTCTTTGATTTCACCGGCCTCGACTAAAATTGAAGTCCCGGCTAATTTATCATCAATGTTAGTTTCAATTTTCATTCGCGAAACCGCCCCAATACTTGCTAGTGCTTCCCCACGAAAACCATAAGTCATTAATGAATTAAGGTCATCGATTGCTTTTAATTTACTGGTAGCATAGCGATGAACTGCCAATCGCACATCATCTCTGGTCATACCAATACCATCGTCGATTATTTTAATTAAGTTCTTGCCACCTTCTTTAAGTTCGATTACAATCTTTTCACTCTGGGCATCAATTGAATTCTCAATTAATTCTTTGACGACTGATGCCGGTCGACTCACCACTTCGCCGGCAGCTATTTTCCTGATTGTTTCTTCGGGTAAAATTTGAATTTTATTCATTTTTAGGTCAAATTAAATTTCATGCCGTCATTAGCGGCAATCACGCTGATACCAGTCTCCCGTGTCATTTTTTCTGCCAGTTCCCAAGGTTTTGCTTTAAGCATCGTCATGCCAAAATGGGTCAAAATTGCGGTTTTTGGTTTTGCTTTTATTATAATTGTTTTAACATCATCTAATGAGAGATGCTGAAGTTCGCTCGGTTGTAATCTAATAACATTAAATATCATGATATCCGCTTTATAGATTTTTGCCAATTCCGGGAAATATTTAGTGTCAACAATATAAGATATTTTTTGATTGCCAATATCAAATATAAAACCAAAAACATCACCAGGGTGTTGGTGTTTAATCGGCGTGGTAAATTTTACACCATTTATTTGATATTTCCCTTTTTCTTCTAAAATAACAATCTCAGCTAAAAAATCCCGCAGATAATTTAAGATAACTTTATCTTCGCCCTCAATTGCGTCCCGTGGACAAAATAACTTACCCCGTTTAACCGTGCCACCAGTCGTGATTGCTTCAATCATAATATTTATATCATTAGCATGGTCGATATGTTTATGGGAAAGAATAATCGCATCGAGTTTGGTTGGATCAAGGTGATGTTTTGACGAAATAATCCGCACCAAAGCACCTGGACCCGGATCGACTAAAAAATTAGTATTATTGATTGAAAACCACATGCCACCGGTTGCGCGTAATTGCTTGGCAACAACAATTCTTGCGCCACCGGTGCCAAGAAAGATGATATAGTTGGTTTCATTTTCATTAATTAATTTTTTCACATAATTAAGATATTCATAATAAAAACAATGTCAACATTAACATTTTATTTAAGGTTTCCTTAAACTTTAAAGTTTTTTTGCAGTCTAATAATATATAAATACTTACAAAATGGTTACTATTGATATTTAGTGAAAAAACCAGTAAAATTTAACAAGATTAAATTACTTAAAATGTTTCGAGCCCAAGACATTAATTATAAGGAGAACGAATGAAATTAAATGCATCTTTTCTGTTGGCGGTCATTTTTTTAATTACTAACCAGTTCTTAATTGGTGAACCATTAACTTTAAACGATTGTCTAAGAATTGCTAAAGAGAACAATCTCGAACTTCGCCAGTCGCATTTTAGTATCGATAATGCCAGAGCAGGACTAACTGAAGCCAATGCATCTTATTATCCGAATATCGGATTTTCAACTAGCTATCGAAGCGGCGGCAATTTTTCTGACAGTGATATTTCTGGTAATTATTCAAGCGGACTAAATGCATCTTATACTTTATATCGAGGCGGTTCGATTCGTGCAGGTTCGAAAATTGCCAATTTAAGAATAAAAATCGCTGAAGAAAATTATCGTCAAAAAGAAACCGAAATTGTGTTAGCGGTCAAGCAGGCGTTTTATAAAATTTTACAAATTCAAGAGCAAATCGCCCTAATTGAAAATATTTTGAAACGCCGGCGAGAAAATCTTACGCAGATTAAATTAAACTATAGTGTCGGACGCGAAAATCAACCAAATGTCGCCCAAGCCGAAGCAAGTTTATCACAAACTGAATATGAGTATTTCAAAGCAAAACAAAATCTTAGTTTAGCTAAACAGGAATTAAATTTACTCTTAAACCAACCACAAGCCGACATTGAAATTATCCATCAAAACAGCGATATTCAATTTCCGACACTGGACTCATTAATTCAAGTTGCTCAAAGTCAAAGACCAGATATTATTAGTGAGCATTATACCAAAAAGATTTTAGAGGCGCAACTTATTCAAGCGCAAAGCAATTATTTACCAACCCTCTACTTATCATCGGGTTATAACTTAAGTGGTCGGGAATTTTTAGAACAATCAGCAAGTTGGAACGCTGGTGTCAATTTCTCGCTACCAATTTTTAATGGCTTTTCGACCTTAGCAAAAGTAAGGCAAGCAAAGATTGCCTTGCAACAAGCAGAATTAAAAATTAATAGTTTGCAGAATAATATAATTGCTGAAGTAAATCAGGCTTATGCTAACTGGCAACTGGCTAAGAAAAATCTTGAAGTCAGCCAAAAAACCTTGCAAGCTGCTCGAGCTGCTTATCAATTAACCAAACTTCAATACGAACAGGGTCGAACATCTTATTACTTTGTTCAACAAAAGGAAAGTGAACTGACCCAGGCAGAAAATGCCAATGTTAATGCGCTTTATAATTTATATACCGCAAGTGCGGTCCTGGAAAAAGTAATCGGAAGGAGTAATTAATGAAAAAAGTATTAATCGGCATTATCATTGTAATTATCTTAGCTGTTGGATTTTTTTTCTTGCGCAATAAATTTGTAAAAAAACCCCAACAATCATCAATCAACACGATTGAAGTAACCAAAGGAAACATTGAAATTAAAGTTTTAGCCACCGGCACAATTCAACCATTTACCCGTGTTGAAGTCACTTCACCAACTAATGGTCGCATTGAGCAAGTACTCGTTGATGAAGGTGATTATGTCCGACCCGGTGATATCTTGGCTTGGATTTCGAGTGAAGACCGGATTGTACTGCTTGACGCTGCCCGTTCTAAATTAGCAACTGCTCAAAAACAAGGCGATTCTTTGGCAATTAAAGAAGCACTCGAAGCCCAAACAATTGCGGAAAATGCCTATCGACCAGTACCATTAACCAATTCGATCGCCGGACAGGTGATAAACCGTTCTTGCGAACCCGGTCAAAATATCACTACTCAGAAGGCACTTTTTGTAATTGCCGACCGTTTAGTTGCCAGCGTCCAAGTCGACGAAGCCGATATTGGCAAAATATCAGTAGGGCAGAACGCAATAATTACCTTAGATGCTTTTCCTGAGGAAAAAGTTGAAGGCAAAATTGCTAAAATTGACCATGAAGGCACATTAAAAACCGATGTCGTGGTTTATAATGTCTTAGTCGAACCATTAAAAGTGCCATCTTATTGGACATCGGGTATGACGGCGAATGTAACATTTATTACAACTAATAAACAAAATGTGCTAATTGTACCGAAAACGGCAATAAAAGAACAAAATGGCGAAAAGTTCGTATATGTCCAAACTTCATCTAAACCGGAACCACGACGAGTTATAACCGGTGTTACCGATGGGAAAAATGTTGAAATTATCAGTGGTGTTAGTGAAGGCGAAAAAATCATTGCTGATAATCTTGAAGAACAACGAAGCCTAAGAGGAGTGCCGCGATCACAACGAAGAATGTTTGGCGGACCGATGTTCGGACCGGGTCCAGGCCGAAGATAATTATTAAATAAAAGGCGATATCTGATGATCGAACTAAGAAATTGTAGCAAAATCTATAAAATGGGAAATGTTTTTGTCCCGGCATTAAAAAATATAAATCTGAAAATTAATGACGGTGAATTTATTGCCATAATGGGACCGTCAGGTTCTGGAAAATCAACTTTGCTAAATATTTTGGGCTGTCTTGATACCTTAACCGAAGGCAATTATTTTATTGACGGCACTGATGTCAGTGAGTTTAACGAATCACAACTTGCCCAGATAAGAAATGAGAAAATCGGCTTTGTGTTTCAAAATTATAATCTCTTGCCCAGATTAAATGCGGTTGCTAATGTTGAATTGCCATTAATCTATTCTGGCAATCGTAATAACCGACGGGCAAAAGCACTTGACTCTCTTAAAATGGTAAATTTAGCCGAACGGGCTTATCATCGACCAATCGAACTATCCGGCGGTGAACAACAACGAGTAGCAATTGCCCGAGCATTAGCCAATGAACCTTCCATTATTTTGGCTGATGAACCAACTGGCAATCTGGATTCAAAATCCGGCAAAGAGATAATGGCTATTTTGTCCGATTTACATAAAAAAGGCATCACAATTATTATGGTAACTCATGATGAGACTGTTGCCGCTTATGCGCAACGAATAATTCGTTTAAGAGACGGTGAAATCGTTCAAGACCAACAAACTGATCAAGTCATCGAAAATAAACTAATCCCAAGCATCATCAACCAAAAGAAAAAACGACGGTTTACCATTATCGAAGTAAAAGAAAGTATTTCAATGGCAATCGCTTCAATCTTTGCCAATAAACTCAGAAGTTTTTTAACAATGCTGGGCATAATTGTTGGTGTTGCCGCGGTCATCACAATGATTGCGATTGGTCAAGGCGCCAGTGCCCAAGTTACGCAACGAATTAGTCAGATGGGCGCAAATTTATTAGTCGTCCGCCCCAGTGCTTTTCAACGCGGCGGTGTTAGAACCGCTGCCGGTACTCGCACTTCCCTTACTTATGAAGACGCATTAGCCATTGCCAGTCAAGCTCAATATGTTGATAAAGTTGATGCCAATTTTTCACGAAATGCCCAGGTGATATTCGGTAATAAAAATATAAACACTCAAATAAATGGCGTTACTCCCAATTTCCATTTAATTCGGAACTGGCAGGTCGAATCCGGTTCATTCATAACTGAAGAAGACAACAAATTAGCCCGAAGAGTTTGTGTGCTTGGCAAAACAACTGATACCACTCTGTTTGGCAATGAAAATCCGATTGGCCAATATCTTAAAATTAATCGGAATATCTTTCAGATTATCGGGGTGATGAAAAAGAAAGGGACTGGTGGTGGATGGCGGGATGAAGACGATGTAATTTTTGTGCCATTAAAAACTGCCCAAAAGAGGTTGTTTGGCGTTGACTATGTCTCAGCAATCAACATCTCGGCAAAATCGTCGGTAGTAATGGATAAAGCCGTTGATGAAATCAGTAAAATCCTACGCGAACGCCATCGCATTCGAACACCTGATGAAGATGACTTTTATATTATGTCCCAATCTGAAATCCTCTCAACCGTTCAAGAAACCAGTCGCACTTTTACGATGCTTTTAGCCGGCATCGCGATTGTCAGTTTGATTGTCGGTGGGATTGGGATTATGAATATTATGTTGGTTTCGGTAACTGAAAGAACCAAAGAGATTGGGATTAGAAAGGCGATCGGCGCTCAAAAATGGGATATCTTAGGTCAGTTTTTAATTGAATCCGTAATCGTGTCCTTAACCGGTGGCTTAATCGGCATTGCACTTGGAATCATCGCAAGTAAAATTACCGCTCAATTGGCTGGATGGTCAACACTTATTACCCCTGGTGCAGTATTATTATCATTCCTTTTTGCCCTGGCAGTTGGTTTATTCTTTGGTTTTTACCCAGCACGAAAAGCAGCGATGTTAAATCCGATTGACGCACTCAGATATGAATAAAAATAATTTACAAATTAACTGAAACGTTTTATCGTCGAAAGGAGTCTATTATATTAGGAGTTAAAAACACGATTAAATAAAAAACTCAGAGATACGACCCGAAGCATGCCCTGAATGCACTCAGGGAGTGAGAATGGGGCTCGGAATAATTCTAAGAATCAAAAAAAGATTTGAAACCAGGATGAGATGATAACTCGTTGAGAGTTAAAGACAAAAGCCGATTGTCAGACACGACATCAGATAGAAAGTCAGCAACATACTCGGGAAGGTAAAAAGCATCAACTTCAGCATTGTATTCAGAATTGTGTTAAGAATGGAATCAAGGAGTGAGTTAAGGAGCAGACTTAGACAAAATAGATATTAACTACTCGCAAAGTGTCTGAATTTCTGTGGGAATAACTAAAAGCGACAATCGGTGCGGAATTTAATTCTTTGGCACGTTATAAGTACCTCCTTTACCTATTTTTAGCAATAATACAACAATCCATTTTTATCCATATTCTGAAAGTGTTTGATTTACAAGATGTTAATTACGGATAAATTATCGCAGTTATTAACATCTTCCCTATTGACAAAATATAAAATTTTTTTATATATCTTACATAGAGTAGATAGAAAATAAGAATCCCGCTGTATCTTAAATTCTACCTACTTTATTTTTTAACTATTTGGTTTATGTTTGTTTTATTAAAAGTAATGCTACTAAATACTATTTCAAAACAAAGGGGGGTTAAAATTATCAATAAAAACAATAATAATATAATAAAAATTTAGAAAGGAGAAAAGATGAATATCAAGAAAGTTATTATTTTAATAATTATTTATTTGTGTATTCCAATCTTATTAAACGCCCAATATATTGAATGGCTAAGACGATATAATGGACCTATGACTGATGGTGATGATGTGCCATCAGCAATAACCCTTGATGCCAATGGAAATATTTATCTTGCGGGTAGAAGTGAAAGTGGTTACAATAATTCTGATTTTATCACGATTAAATATTATCCTAATGGCGAAACTGCTTGGGTCAGAAGATATAATGGTTTAGGAAATGGTTTTGATCGAGCAAATGCAATTGTCGTGGATAATAATGGTAATGTTTATGTCACCGGAATGTCTTATATTTCAGCTGCCAATAGTTATGACTGGTTGACTGTAAAATATGATGGCAACGGTAATCTAATATGGGTAAAAACATATAATGGTAGCGGTAATGCCGAAGATGAGGCAAAAGCAATTGCCCTTGACAATACTGGTAATGTTTATATCACGGGTTATACTCTTTCATATGATAATTGGTATGATTTTACGACTATAAAATATAATAAACTAAATGGTGATACAATTTGGGTAAGACATTATGATGGCCCAGTTAATGGCTACGACCAAGCAGTTGGAATTGCTATTGACAATCAAAATAATATATATGTTACTGGCAAAAGTGATGGTCCTGATAATTGTTTGGATTATGCGACCATAAAATATAGTTCAAACGGAACAGTGGAATGGGTCAGAAGATATTCATATGCAATTAATAATAATGACGAGCCCAGTTCAATTACAATTGATAATTATGGCAACATTTATGTTACAGGGTTAAGCACAATAAGTTATTATAATAATGCTGATTGTGCGACTATTAAGTATTATCCAAACGGCGACACCGCCTGGGTGAGACGATATAATGGCACTGCTAATGATTGGGATGAAGCCAAAGATATTGCCGTGGATAATCAAGGAAATGTTTATATTACTGGATTTACTTATTCTCGGCCTGACCAAAAAAGTTATTTAACTATAAAATACAATTCAAGTGGCACTCAACAATGGGTTAAGATATATGATTTGCCCGATACTTTATCCGGTCAAAATGAAGCATCTGCCCTTGACCTTGATAATGCTGGCAATATTTATGTTACTGGTACGATTGACAATTCTATTAACTATCGTTCTGATGATTATGGCACGATTCGATATAATCCTGATGGAACTCAAAAGTGGGTTACCTTATATGACAATCCTGACCACAGTTATGATGAAGCAGTAGGAATTGCAGTTGACCAAAATGGTAATGTATATGTGACGGGAACTAGCTACCAAAATTATAACGATGACATTGTGACGATTAAATATTATCAAGCCGGTGCTAATGATGTTGGTGTTGATTCAATTATTTATCCACCTGAGCAACATTTAAGACTAATGCCAATGAGACCTTGTGCTTTGGTAAAAAATTTTGGTTCAATGCCACAAACCAATTTCCCTGTTGTATGCTCAATTATCGGACCTAATAACAGTCTCAGATATACCAACACCAAAATCGTCTCTTATCTTGCTGATTATGATACAGTAAGAGTATATTTTGATACTTGGATACCGACCATCAGAGAAACTTGCACAGTAAAGATGCGCACTAACCTTATTGGTGACCAAGACCCAACCAATGACCAAAAAACCAGAATAACCGCAATTTCTAAGGCTATCTTAATTTTATCCGAAGGATTTAACGATTATACCTTTCCACCACCGGGCTGGCAAAGTGTAATCATAAATGGCTCTCATGACTGGGCAAGAAAATCTAATAATGACTATCCGTTTTGTGTGCCTTATGAAAGTACAGGAATGGCAAGTTATCAATCAATGGAGGCACCTTATGGCTCAAAAGCACGATTAATCTCACCGCCGATAAATTTAGGCACGCAACCAAAGACCTGCATATTAAATTTTGCAATGTTTCATGACCCAGCCTATAGTTGGTGCCCGGATAGTGTAAAAATCGAGTATTCAACTGATAGCATAAATTTCACACAAGTGGCGGCATTTAGTCGATATCGAAATTACACACCTTGGGACGAACGGTGGGAAGAACATTCAGTTGAACTTGGAACATTTACCGGGACAATTTATTTTGGGATCCTTGCCTTTTCCGGCGATGGATACAATATGAATATTGACCTAGTCCAACTATATGTAACATTACCTCTATTTAATGATGTTGGGGTTGATGAAATAATTAGCCCATTACCAAATCAGCCAGCCGGTTTACCAATTACACCAATTGCCCGTATTAAAAATCTTGGTCTAAACGCTCAGTCAAATTTCCCAGTAGTTTGTTCGATAATTAGTGCCCATGGTGTATTAAGATATACCAACACTCAAAATGTACCATTACTTGCATCCGGTGATACTATCTGCGTGAATTTCTCATCTTGGACGCCAAATGTTGAAGAAACCTGCAAGGTCAAAATCCGAACATTATTTAACAATGATGAAAACCCTAATAATGACCAAAAGACCAAACAGATCGAAATTGGTAGCACTCTATTGTCTGAAGGATTCGAATCTACATTTCCTCCGCCAGGCTGGCAAAGTGTAATCGTATATGGCTATTTTAACTGGGAAAGAAGAACTTCTAACGAAAATCCTAATTGTCTGCCTTATGAAGGTTCGGCAATGGCAAGTTATCAGTCATATTGGGCATGGCCCCCTGGAAGTATGGCAAGATTAATTTCACGACCGATTACATTAGGTCCAACACCAGTGCCGTATACGCTAAAATTCTTTATGTATCATGATCCATGGTTTCAAGAGTATCCAGATAGCGTGAAAATCGAATATTCAACTGATGGGACAAATTTTACCCGAGTTGCTGCATTTGCTCGCGCGATCCCAGAAGATAGTAGTTATTGGATTGAACATTCGGTTTATCTTGGCACATTATCAGGAACAATCTATATCGGTATTTTGGCTTATTCTGGCTATGGCAACAATATGAATATTGATTATGTCCGATTGATAAAATCTCCTCAATACACAAACGATATTGGTGTTGATGCAATAATTCAACCAACTTCAACTCATACCATAAATAGCCAAATGGCCCCGATTGCCCGTGTGAAAAACTTCGGCACCGCAACCCAAACCAATTTCTCAGTAACTTGTTCAATATTTGGAATTTCTTCAGAATTACTCAGCAAAATCCAAAATACCGAACAACTTCTTAATTCTGACCTTTTATCGCTTTTGTCTAATGCTGATTATGTTGTGAGATATGCTGATACTGTCCGAATATCATCACTTGCTCCTTCAGAAACTACTCGAGTAAATTTTAGAACTTGGACACCGACTATTGTTGAGCCGTGCATTGTTCGAATTCGAACTAACCTTACCACTGACCAAAATCCCTACAATAATCTCAAGGACCAGATAACTTCAATATCTCAGTATCAATATTTCATATTTGAAGGATTTAATGACACTACCTTTCCACCGCCGGGTTGGCAAAGTGTAATCATCAATGGCTCTTATAACTGGGGAAGAAAAACTTCTAACGAATACCCTGATTGCCTACCTTATGAAGGTTTGGCAATGGCAAGTTATAAATCACGTAGTGCATCGGCTGGAAGTATGGCACGATTAAAATCACCACCAATCACATTAGGCACAACACCCATCCCTTGCACATTAAAATTCTTTATGTATCATGACCCGGGATTGTCAACTCATCCGGATAGTGTTAAAATTGAATATTCAACTGATGGCACTAATTTTACCAGAGTCACTGCATTCCCGCGTTATGACCCAACTACCGGTTGGAAAGAACATAAAGTCTATCTTGGCACATTCTCAGACACAATCTATGTCGGTATTTTAGCTTATTCCGGCCATGGTCATAATATGAATATTGATTATATTCGGCTGTACAAAGAAATTCCATTGGCTAATGATGTTGGTGTTGCCCGAATTATTTCGCCCGGCAGTTGTCATATTCCTAATACTTTAATGCCGATAACTGTTTGGGTAAAAAACTATGGTAGTAATCCACAAACTAATTTTCCAGTTACCTGTTCAGTAATTGGTTCAGCAAAAGTCGTTCGCTACACCAATACCGTTTATGTCACAACAACTTTAGCACCTAATGATTCTATTCAAGTTAATGTCGGTTCTTATACGCCAACTATTTCCGAAATGTGTTCGCTGATTGTCCGCACCAACCTTACGAATGACCAATATCCTACTAATGACCGCAAAGAACAGATTACTCAAATTGGTACCAATTTCTCATTAATCGTCGAAGGTTTTAATAAAATAACCTTTCCACCTTCGGGTTGGCAGAGTGTAATTGTTGAGAGCGAATTCGATTATAACTGGGAACGAAAAAGATATAATGAAAATCCCGAATGTTATCCGTATGAAGGTTCAGGAATGGCAAGTTATCCCAGTTATGATGCTTCTGAAGGCGATAATGCGCGGTTAATTTCACCTGCATTTAACTTTGGCACAGTTCCGATTGCCTGTTCTTTAAAATTCAATATGTATCACGATGATAATTATGACGATTGTTATGATTTTGTCCGAGTAGAATATTCAACTGATGGGGTCAACTTTATTCCGGTTGACTCATTTTTACGCTATCAACCAGGACCGCCAGCATGGTCTGAACATTCAATTGCGCTCGGGTCTTTTACTGGCACATTTTGGCTTGGCATTGTTGGCTATTCTGGTTATGGTAATAATATCAATATTGATAATGTCCGACTAACTGGTCAAGCAATCACCAATGATGTTGGTATTGATGCGATAATCTATCCTTCAACCCAACAT
>JBDRUR010000009.1:0-34579 GCA_039801485.1 Caldifarciminota bacterium | reverse complement strand
AATAACAACCACCACTTTTTTGCTAAACCAAAATAATGATAGAAACCGAGTCCGATCAGACTACCGATAATTGCATGAATTTGTATAGCATAAGCCCGTTCCCAAACTGAATACCAGGTGGTAAAATACATAAATAGATTAATTCCAAATATCCGATTAAGTATTGGTAGATATCCAATAATTGCTAAAGTCAATGCTTCACCAATACCGTAACAAAGTCCAACCCAATAGCCGAAGATAGTCGCTGAGCGGTTCTGCTTAAATATTTTTTTACCTTTGTCACCGGTTAATGCAATAAAGATAATAATTACCAAAAATTTTGCCAGTGTTTCCCAGAAGTTGTTATCCATCTGGACAACTCCAACCACAAACCAGAATTTATTGTAGGCAAATAATAATGCTTTTTCCCAGTGCTTACGGAACAGAAAGGTTGGAAAAAATAAAAAAGCAATAAAACCAGTTAACGCCCAGGTCGATAGTGGAATGTTACTAATTACTGTTTTCTTGTAAAAGATAAAGTGATAGAGCATCGGCAGAAAAATGCCGATACCCAAAAACAGAACCAGTGGCGGTAGGATTTTCAAATTAATCCTTTTCTGCCCACTCTTTCAATTTTCGTTTAATTTTTTCTTCAATCTTTTTGCCAATTTCTTCCCATTCTTTTTTCTTGGCTTCGTTTTCTGATTCGTCAAGCCAGGATTTAATACCTTCGCGAATCTTTTCTTCAATCTTATCCCATTCATATTTTTTTACTCTTCTCATTCTGGTATAGCGAATGCCGCCGCCAACTGATGCCATTAAGCCAATAATATAGCCGAGATTATATGCCCAACCAACATTATTAGTTTCATAAATACCGACTTCCTTGGTAAACAGGCTGACAATAAACGTTATAATCACAATCAGCCCGTGCCAAAGACCTGCCCAGAAATTAGCTGGTCTCGAACCTTCAATCTTCGGATTCCAGCGATAATTTCCCGGGGCACAACTCAGAAAAACAATTATTAGAATCAAAGCTAATAACAGATATTTTTTATTGTTATTCATATATCCTCCTTAAAAATAAATTTTCATAAAAACAATCACCAACAGATTATAAAGCGTGATTTGATAATGTCAATGAGAGATTCTTATAGTTTTGAGAGCTAACTAAATAATCGATTTATTGACATTTAGTTGAAATCAAGATAAACTAAAGTTGATAATGGCAATTTCAAAATTGTCTAAGAACAAGTATGTTACGAAAAAGGTTTTGGTTATAAACCCTGGCGGTTCCTCAACAAAAATTGGCATCTTCTCGATATTTCTTAAGCAAGGTCATAAACAAAATTACCACATTAGCAAAGATTTTGAGACGGTGATTCGACATCCAGTGAAAAAGTTAATGAAATTTAAGACAATTTTTGATCAGTTGCCCTATCGTCAATCAATAGTGGAAAAAATTATCAATAACCAGCAATTTGACTGCATTGCTACCCGTGGCGGTCCGTTAAAGCCATTGAATAAAGGCACTTATCAGATAACTGAGAAAGTTATTAATGATATCAAAAAAGGACATGTCCAGAGTATTCATCCATCACTTTTAGGACCGTTGATAAGTTATGCGATTGCCAAGCAAAAAAAGATACCTGCTTATTTTGTTGATGCCGAATCGGTTGATGAGTTCTTTCCTTTGGCTCGTTTTTCTGGACTTGCTGAACTTCCGAGAAAATCATTATCGCATTATCTCAATATTCATGCCGTAGTTCAAAAGGCGGCCGAAAAATTAAATCGGAGGTTAAGTGAGTGCAATTTTATCGTTGCCCACCTCGGCAGCGGTATTACAATTGCGGCTAATAAAAAAGGTCGGCAGATTGATGCTAATAACGCCAATGAAGATGGTCCATTCTCACCGCAAAGAACTGGCTCCTTGCCACTCCAAGGCGTTATCGATATCTGCTTTAGTGGTAAATATTCTAAACAAGAAATGCTGGCAAAAATTCAGCGAAAAGGCGGTCTTATTTCCTATCTTGGGACTGATGATATCAAAGAAATTGAGCACAGGATAAAAAATGGTGATAAAAAAGCAAATTTAGTCTATAATGCAATGATTTATCAAATCGCTAAAGAAATTGGTGCGATGCTGGTTGCATTAAAAGGCAAAGTCACGGCGATAATTATCACTGGTGGCATTGCTCATCAACGGATGCTGGTTAACCGATTAAAAAACTGGTTGAGATTTATTAATAAACCAATAATGGTCTTTGCTGGTGAAGAGGAGATGTCGGCATTGGCTGAAGGCGCTGGCAAAGTTATTTTAAAACTAAAAAAAGCACAACAATATTGAAATTGATTTTATAAAATAGAAAGGAAATACAAATGGAAATTGCTAAAACATTACTTTCTGGTGATGAAGCAATTGCTCGCGGTGCCTGGGAGGCCGGTTGCAAAGTCGCCGCTGCCTATCCGGGTACACCTTCCACCCAAATTTTAGAGAATTTGGCAAATTACCAAGATGTATATTGTGAATGGTCAACAAATGAAAAAGTAGCATTGGAAGTAGCATTAGGTGCTGCGCTTGCTGGTGTTCGGTCGTTATGTGCAATGAAACATGTTGGTCTCAATGTTGCGGCTGACCCATTGTTTTCGTCAGCTTATATTGGCGTTAATGCTGGAATGGTAATTGTAACTGCTGACGACCCGGGGTTACATTCTTCACAAAATGAACAAGATAATCGCTATTATGGTATGTTTGCGAAAATTCCGGTGCTAACTCCTTCTGATAGCCAAGAAGCAAAAGATTTTACCAAATTAGCATTTGAAATTTCTGAACAATTTGATATCCCGGTAATTTTAAGAATTACCACCCGAATTGCCCATTCGAAGACCGTCGTTGAATTACAACAACGCGCTGAAATCGCTGATAAAGGTTATACTAAAAATGTCGCTAAAATGAACCTCTTACCCCAATTTGCTCGAAAATTACATGCTAATTTAGAAGAGCGGATTAAGAAATTAGAAGCATATGCTAACAACTGCTCAATTAATAAAATCATCGAAGGTAAAAAGAATGTTGGTGTAATCGCTGATGGCGTTGCTTTTCAATATGCGCGAGAAGTTTTTCCAAAGGCGTCGTTTTTAAAACTCGGGATGGTTTGGCCCTTTCCTAAGGCACTGGTTAAAGAATTTTGCCGAAATAAAAAGCATTTATATGTGATTGAAGAAGTTGATCCGTTTTTAGAAACCCAGATTAAGGCATTAGGAATAAAAGTCATTGGTAAAGATAAACTACCTTTGATTGACGAATTAAATCCACGCATCATTCGCAATGCGTTAACCGAAAAGAAAATTAATGTCCAACCTGAAACAACTTTACCAGCAAGACCACCGGCATTATGTCCAGGTTGTCCTCATGCGGGTTTGTTCTATTTATTACAGAAAAAAGACATAATAATTACCGGCGACATTGGCTGCTATACTTTGGGCACTTATCCACCCCATAATGCGATGGATAGTTGCGTTTGTATGGGCGCATCAATTACTTTAGCCCATGGAATTGAAAAGGCACTAAAATATAGTAAAAAAGAGAATGACCAACCAACAAAACGAGTAGTGTCAGTAATTGGCGATTCGACTTTCTTCCATATGGGCATTACCGGCTTAATCAATGCCATTTACAATAAGGGCAATCAAATTACCGTCATTGTTGATAATCGCACCACTGGTATGACCGGACACCAAGACCATCCTGGAACTGGGAAAACATTAATGGGTGAAGAAACAACAATGTTAAATACTGAAGATATTGCCAAAGCCTGTGGTGTTAAAAAGGTTTATGTGATTGACCCCTATAACATCAAAGAGAATCGGACATTGTTCCGCGAAATTCTTGCCGACCCTGACCCAGCAGTTATCGTTTCAAAACGAACATGTGCACTGTTAGTCTCTCGGAAACCGGCTAAAAAAGTTCTCGCCGATAATTGTATCGGTTGTAAACTTTGTTTGGCACTTGGCTGCCCGGCAATCAGTTTTGTAAATGACAAAGCCGTGATTAATAGCGCTTTTTGTGTTGGCTGTGGTATGTGTGTCCAATTATGTGCTAAACAAGCAATTGTCTAATAATTAAAATAACAGGAGTCAAGGATGAAAAATAAAATTACCAATATTATCTGTTGCGGTGTTGGCGGGCAAGGCGTATTGCTCTTTACTGATATTTTGGCAAATGTTGCCATGTCAGCCGGACTTGATGTCAAAAAGAGTGAAGTTCATGGTATGGCACAACGAGGCGGTAGTGTTATCAGTCAACTCCGTTACGGTGAAAAAGTCTTTTCGCCATTAATTGAAGAAACTACTGCTGATTTTATTGTCGGGTTTGAAAAATTAGAAACGCTTCGTTATCTCCATTATCTTTCAGAAAAAGGCAAGGTTTTGGTTGACGATTTAGAAATTGCACCATTGCCGGTGTTAGTTGGTGAAACTGAATATCCCAAAGATATTTTGCCAAGAATAAAGGCACGGGCGAAAAAGGTCTATGTTATTGAAGCATTTAATCGTGCCTTACAGTTAGGCGAATCGCGCACCCAAAATGTTATTATGCTTGGCGCCTTATCTTGTTTCTTGAAATTTCCGTTAGAACTATACTTCTCGGCAATTCAGCAAAATATCAAAGCAAAATTTGTTGAACTTAACTTGAAGGCATTTGAACAAGGTCGAACATTGATAAAGAAACAATGAAAATAAAAACCTTGCTGTTATTAATTATCTTTATCTATGTTGGCAATAGCGACGCACTTAATTTAAGTGTGACAAGGAAATTTAATGATATTGGTGGCGATCTCGGAAAATACAATATCATTTTAAACTCAAGTTTTGAAAGCTGGCTTGATAGTTTTGGCATTCAGATGCCTCTTGGCTGGTTGACATCCGAAGCCCAAGATTCTGGTTCGGCAATCCGCACGACTAATGCTCACTCTGGAATTTATGCTTTACAACTCAATGGCAGTGATACTTCCGCTTACGCAACAACCGTAGCACTCTGTCAGGCGAATCACAACTATTATTTCTCGGCTTGGTGTCAAACATCATCTTGGATTGCCGGTTCATTTATTATTACTTGGTTTAAAATTACGCAACAACCAGCCGGTAATCCAACAATCATTCCGATTATACGCAGCACAAATTATTATAACTATTCGCAAATGCTTCAATCACCGGATTCGGCAATATTAGTTAATGTCAATATTGTTACTTTGCCTTATACCACTATTTATGTTGATGATGTCACCCTTTCCGATACGATTCTATCCGGCCTTGAAGAACGCGCCGAGTATTACTCCAAACAAACGCGCCCACTAAAATTTTATCCCAATCCCGGTCAGACCAATATCGAAATAATCAGTGAAAAGCATATCGACTGTCTTGCGTTATACGATATTTCCGGAAAAATAGTTACAGAAATTTTTAAACCGCCACCAAAATTTAGTCTAAATATCAGTCATCTGCCCAACGGAATTTATTTTATTAAATCCCAGGTTAATAATGCTATATCGGTTTTTAAATTTATTAAGCAAAACTAAGATTATTGATGTAATCGACCAACAACCATAATTCGTAAAGTAGACTCAGTTGACGGTAAAAATGTTTGGTGGGCGTAAATATTTATCTCAGTAAAACCAGCTTTTTCAAGGAGATTTTTTAGCACGGTTTCGGAATAACCCCGTTCTTGATGAATCTCCTCAAACATCAGACCATTGTCAGTGTAAACAGTCAATTTTAAAGTGGAAATTTGGTTTGCTTGGTCATAAGAATTGCGCCAAATTGAATAGACTTCGCCGATTCTTCGAGTTGTTTCTTGATTGTCCCAAAAGTTTTCCAGGCAATAAATCGTATTCATATCGAACGCGAAAATTCCGTTAGGTTTGAGACTATTAGCAACACATCGAAAGCAGGCTAACAAATCATCTTCAGTCAAAAGATAGTTAATACTGTCATACAAACTGACCGCGGCATCAAGTTTTTCCGACACGCTAAACGAACGGATATCAGCATGAACGATTTGAATATTATAATTGGTGCCGGTGATTTTTTTACGAAAAACTTCGAGCATTTCTAAGGAACGGTCAACGCCGACTACTTGATAGCCTTTTTTCGCAAAAATTAATGATGGAATCCCAGTGCCACAGGCAATATCAAGAATTGACTTAGGATAATAATGATAGTTATTAAATATTTTAATAACATAGTCTACCCAGGCTGAATAGTTAACCAATCTGAGCATAAACATATCGTAATATTTCGCAAAACCTTGAAACTGTTGGAAACTGATATGTCTGGGTCCATTCATTTTAAGCAAATATATCCAAGACATTAACCGCTGTCAATAATTTACTGTTAACTGTCTTGCTTCTATGATTAAACTGTCGACAGTAGAACTTGACTTTCAATTAGTTTGGCGGTAAGATAAAAAGTAAGTAATATTGTAGTAGAAGGGAGAAAAAATGGCTGAAGAGATTAAACAACCACCAATTAATGTTGAAATTGGTGAGAAAGAAGCTGAAGGAATTTTTTCTAATTTTGTGCTAATTGCCCATTCGCCATCGGAGTTTATTATTGACTTTGCTCGGATATTACCCGGATTACCAAAAGCAAAAGTTTTTTCTCGGATTGTAATGACACCGCAACACGCGCTTTTATTAAAAAATGCCTTAGAAGAGAACATCAAAAAATTTGAGGACCGATTTGGCAAAATAAAAATAATTGGTAAAGAAGAAGCCAAAGGATTTGGATTTATTAGTGGCCAAGAAAAATAACCGTCGCACTAAAAACATTGGCCGGCTAATCTTAAAAATTGCTCAGCGATATAAAACGCGAGTATTTTTAGTTGGTGGTCCGGTAAGAGATTTCCTGCTCGGTCGGCGACAACGACAGCATTTAAATAACCAACAGCTATTTAAGTTTATTAATAATTTTAAGAGTAAAATTGATTTAGATTTTGCGGTTGAGAATAATTATCAAGCAATCGGTAACCACTTAGCCAAATTGGTTAATGCAGAAGTTTATCATTACCCACAATTTATGACGATGACGCTACAGCTAAAAGATAGTCGTCATATCGATATTGCCCAAACGCGGAAAGAAATCTATCCGAAACCGGCGGTCTTACCGAAAGTATCAAAGGCAACAATCGCTGAAGATTTAAAACGACGCGATTTTACGATTAACGCGATCGCGATAGCGATTACAAAAGAAAATCAAAGATTAAATATCATTGATCCGTTTGGTGGAGTTTTGGATTTACAAAAAAAACTGGTTAGGATTCTTCATCCCAATAGTTTTATCGATGACCCCACTCGGATATTCCGTGCCATCAGATTTGCTACTCGTTTTAATTTTAACATCGAGCCCGAGACCGAAAAACTAATGAAACAAGCAATCGACAATAACTTACTTTTGGCGCTCACCCCAGAACGAGTTCTATACGAATTAAAAATGATAATGAAAGAAATTAAAAGCAAAGAGATTTTAACATCGTTACAATCTTACAAAATTTTCGCTAATCTCTATCAAACGATTATTCCTAAGAAGTTTTTTATTGAGCATAGCAAATTGTCTGACGATACTCATAAGTTAATTCACTTTTTCTCTTATCTACCTGAAAAATATATAATAAAATATCCATTACTAAAAGAACATTTACAAGCCATTCGCCAATTAAAAGACTTTATAAAATATCGTCAAAAATTGTTATTGGCAAAAAAACCAAGTGAAATCTATAATCTGTTAAAAGTATTTAATCAACTAACGCTTGAAATTTTAATGAACATTGAATCAAAAGCAATTAAAAATAAGTTAAATGCTTTCATAAACCGATATTCAAAAATTAAACCAAGCATTTCAGGCAAAACTTTAAAAAAACTAAATGTGCCTGTGGGCCCAGTATATGCTAAAATCATAAATCGGATTCACCAATTAAAACTTGACGGTAAAATCCAGACTAGAGCCGATGAAATTAAATATGTCAAGGCTCTAATCAAAACGCTTAACTATGTTTGACCTACAAGGTGTAATTTTATCAGCACCGGCAATTCTGTTTGGTTTGACGATACATGAATATGCCCATGGTTATGTTGCCAATAAACTTGGCGACCCAACAGCAAAATATGCCGGACGGTTGACCTTAAATCCATTTAAACATTTAGATTTATTCGGAACCATTAGCCTTTTTCTATTCAGATTTGGTTGGGCAAAACCCGTGCCGGTAAATCCAATATATTTCAAAAATCCTCATCAGGATATGATGCTAACCTCTCTGGCAGGGCCGGCGGCAAATTTTATTTCAGCAATAGTTTTTGGCGGTATTTTACGATTAGTTAACGCTACTGTCCCGGCCGCCAATTTTATAATAGTTATTTTAGAGTTGTTTGTTTTTTTTAATTTGATTTTAGGTATCTTTAACTTAATTCCGATTCCGCCACTTGACGGTTCAAAAATTCTCTATTATCTTTTGCCCAAGACCATGGCTGAGCAATATATCCAATTAGAACGGTTTGGTTTTCTGATTCTTTTGGGCATCATCTTATTAGGTCAGTTTATTGGTTTTTCAATCTTCGGTGCGATCATTTTTCCAATTGTTCGATTTATTTCAACAGTAATTGTTGGTCATAGTATTATATGAGAAATAAGAATAGAAACCCAAAAGGTAAGATAATATTTTTCATTCTCTTGCTTGGTTTGGCACTTTTTCTGTTCGTCAGTCTGTTATTTTACCATTTCTTTGTGCCTCAGGCAATTGGTAAGGTTGGATTAACCATCAGTAAATTTTTTTTATCTTGGCTGGGATATTGTGCTTATTCCGTGCCGGTTATTTTAGCAATCTTTGCATTAAAACAATTAGGATGGAAATTAAGCACTCAACATACCATATCAATAATCATTTGGTTATTTGCAATATTAGTCATGGTAAGCGCGATCTCATTTGCGATCAATCGGATTTCGCCAACGACAAATTATGGTGGTTTAATTGGTTCATATTTAATCAAAATATTGTTTTTTAATTGTGGGCCAATTTTTACATTCTTTGTTCCACTTTTCTTATTATATGGTTTAATTCCGGCGATTATTAGTCGCGAAACAAAGCCTTATTTAACCAATAGTCTTTTTGGATTCATTTTAATTTCGTTAGCGCAAACAACAGTTGCCTTGGTGGCACCACTAAGTTATTGGAAACATATCGATGGGATATATTTTTCAGTAGCCGGTAATATTACGATAAAAATTATTAAGGGCGTTCAGTATCTTATTGGATTTTGGGGAACACTAATTGTCTTATTATGTGCTTGGCTTATTTTCATTTTAATTTATAGCCACTTATATCAATTTGTTAAATCATTCAGCTTATACCTTAAAAAAATGTTGGTGGTAATTGGCAAGGGCATATGGTGGTTAGTAAGAACTTTCGCTAATGTTATCAAAAAACACCTTACAGTCAAGCGGCCTAAACAAAGAATAAAAAGACCGATACCTGAGATTATTACTGTCAAAACTACTGCGCAACCAGAAACAACACTACCATTAGCAGAACCGGTTGAGAAATCAACTGAGCTCCCTAAAGCTCCGGAAACAAGAAAGACCGAAATTAAAACCACTTTTGATGAACAAGTATTTCAAAAAGAATTTTTATCGTGTCTGGATGTTCCTTCAGAAGAGAAACCGACGGTTGACCAAAAAGAACTAGAACACGAGGCTGATGTTTTAATTGAAAAACTTAAAGAATTTGGGATTGATTGTAAAGTTACTGACATTTTAACCGGACCGATGATTACCCGTTTTGAAATTGAGCCAGCACCAGGGATAAAAATCCAGCGCATCGAAAGCTTGGCTGACGATTTGGCTTTATCGTTGAAAGCCGAACGCATTAGAATCTTAGCGCCGATTCCCGGTAAAGCCGCGGTTGGCATTGAAGTCCCTAACAAATATCGCCGAATTGTTTATTTAAGAAATATTCTAACATCTGAGGAATATACCTCGAATCCCTCGCCGTTAACTTTTGCTATCGGCGAAACAATCACTGGCGAGCCTTATGCTGCCGACCTACGAGAAATGCCGCATGTTTTAATTGCGGGCACAACCGGTTCGGGTAAGAGTGTCTGCATTAATACGATGATAACTTCAATCATCTTTCGTTCATCTTATAAAGATGTTCGGTTTTTAACCATTGACCCTAAGCAATTAGAACTGCCAATTTATAATACAATTCCCCACTTATTAAATCCAACAACGATTGACCCCAAACATGCGATAAAAGAACTTGACCGAGTAATTGGCATTATGGAAGCACGATATGGTATTTTTGCCAATTTAGGAGTTCGAGATATTGCGGGTTATAATCAAGTTGCCCAAATGGAGGGGCTTGAGAAAAAGCCCTACATTGTTGTGGTAATTGATGAGTTAGCCGATTTAATGTGTCGGGCACCAGCAGAAATTGAAGATAAAATTATTCGATTAGCCCAAATGTCTCGGGCAGTTGGTATCCATTTAGTGTTGGCAACACAACGACCATCAGTTGATGTTATTACCGGTTTGATTAAAGCAAATTTCCCGTGCCGGATAGCGTTTCAAGTTGCATCCAAAACCGATTCTCGGACCATTTTAGATATGAATGGTGCCGAAGCATTACTCGGCAGGGGTGATATGCTTTTCTTGCCGCCAGGAAAAGGTGAGCCAATCAGATTACACTGCGCTTATGTTTCTGCCCAGGCAACAAAACGAGTAGTTGATCTATGGACCCGTCGCTACATTACCGAATTATTGACGGATTTAGTGCCTGACCCAGAACAAAAAGCCAAGGAAATCATTGCCAAACAAGTCACCGATGTCTTAATTGATAAAGAAAAGGCGTCACTAAAACGCAAACAAGAAGCATTCTATTCAGTGATTCCTGAAGATATCGCCGAAATCCTATGGCAACAAGAGTATCACAAACCACTTTCCGAAGAATTGGAAATGCCCCATAAAGATAAAACTGATATTATTGGCCAGGACCGGGAAGTTGATGAACTATTAGAACAAGCCGCTAGGATTGTTTTTCAACATCGTGAAGCATCAGTTTCAATGCTTCAACGGCGGTTAGATATTGGTTGGGCTCGAGCGGGTCGAATAATTGACCAACTCGAACAACTTGGGGTTGTTGGACCTTATGTTGGTTCCAAATCAAGAAAGGTTATAGTTCAAAGCGAAGAAGAATTAGAAAAAATTCTGGCAGTAGTTCGAAAATCACATACCTAAAGA
This sequence comes from Caldifarciminota bacterium, assembly GCA_039801485.1. GTDB lineage: Bacteria > Hydrothermota > Tepidihabitantia > Tepidihabitantales > CAIPLT01 > JBDRUR01. The sequence goes on along the minus strand of JBDRUR010000009.1, from coordinate 23,314 downwards.
TTACTTCTGTATTAAAACCCAGATAACTGTCACTATTAGTAAAAATTAGCAATGCCCTTATTTTAAGTATTACCGACGGTTTTCAGCTGATTTTAATTTACCTCGGGCTAAAGATGCAAAAATTCCACCAAAACATAATAGCGCATAAATTAAAAATATGGTGCTTGAACTTTTTAGAAACAACGGATAATTTTCATATCCAATTTTTATATTTCTCATAAATAGTGAGGTCACCAACATAACGATTGCCATACTAAACATTTGACCAATCAATCGCATTGTCGCTAAGGTGCCTGAGGCAATTCCATAGTATTCCTTATTTACCGAACTCATAATCGCATTCATATTTGGCGAAGAAAATATTGCCAGTCCAATACCAAGCATTGATAAATTTAAAACAATACTGAGCAGTGGCGTATCAATTTTTAAGAATATTAAAATTAGCAGTGCGCCAAATGTAATTGCCATGCCAATCGAAGCGGTAATCCGGGCTTCGATTTTATCAGAAATTTTTCCAGCCAAGGGTGAAAGTATTGCCATCATAATTGGTTGGGTGATTAATACTAAACCAGTTTGGCTTGCGGTCAATTTTTTCAGGTGTTGCAAGTAAAGACTTAATAGATAACCGACACCAAAAGTTGCTGAATAATTAATACCAGCAGCAAGATTAGAAAATGCAAAGGTAATGTTCTGGCGAAACAAATTAACATCTAAAATCGGATTGGTCACTTTTGCTTCCCATAAGACAAAAATAACAATTAAAACAACTCCGATTGGAATTAAAATGAAACCTAAAGGTTTAGTGATAATTGTTAACCCATAAATTAACGATAAAAGACCGAGACTGTAAATAGTTGCGCCAACATAGTCAATTCTTTTCGATTGATACTCTTGCCATTCGAGTTTTTTTAGGTAGCCGACGGTTAAGATAAGTATTATCAATCCTAATATGCCGTTAACAAAAAAGATGCTACGCCAAGATAGGTACTCAGTTAAGACACCGCCAATAAATGGTCCGGAAGACAGTCCTAAATAAGTGACCGCAACATTTATACCTAAATATTTCCCTCGTTCACCGGCCGGAAATACTGATGTTATTATTGCTACTGAAGTTGTAAAAATCATCGCACTACCTAATCCTTGCATTATCCGAAGTAAAATAAATACTGGTGCTGTTTTAATCAATCCAATTAAAGTTGATGAAATGGTATAAATAATAATGCCAAGCAAAAATATCTTTTTGCGGCCGTAAATATCGGCAATCTTTCCAAAAGGGACCAAAAAGATTGCGGTGGCTAATAAGTAGGCAGAAACAACCCAACTTGATAAGATTGCAGTTAGCATAAACTGCTGGCTAATTGTTGGTAAGGCGACATTGAGCGCTGATGACATAAATGGTGTTAAAAAAGATGCCAAACAAGTAATGACGAGAACGATTGTTTTATTAAGATTATTTTTCATCTCGACGAGTAAAAATTACAAATTTCCTTAAAATTTTTGCGCCGGGCAGAGGGACATTTTTAATTGCCGATAAATGCAAATGATATTTATTAATTATTGATTGTGCTTTAATTAATTCTTGTTCGACATATTCAGTCTTAAAAAAGATTATCTTGCCATCAGGCGATAATAAATTTGCGGCGATCGGTAATACCTCCGATATTTTACCTAACAATCTAATTAAGATCACATCAAATAATTTATCAGTGATTGTTTCGGCACGAGCAATTATTAAAAAGGTGTTTTTTAAATCTAATAATTTAATTATTTCGCTAAGAAATATTCCTTTCTTTTTTATTGATTCTACTAAAAATAAAGTGATGTCCTCACGGATAATCTTAACTGGAATACCTGGCAGACCGGCACCGGTTCCCAAATCAAGGACCGTGGCATTTTTAGGAATTTCCGGAACGACGCTGATGGCATCAATAAAATGATACGACACAATGCGTGCGGTATCTTTCCGGGAGATTAGATTGATCTTTTTATTCCAAGTTAATAATGTTTGGTGATAAGTTTGGAATTTATTAAGCTGTTCGGCTGATAGTTCGATACCTAACTGACCTGCCCAGTTTTTAAGCAGTGAGTAATCAGCTGTTATTGGCGTTCTTCCTTGTAATTTTTAATAAAAATCCTGGTTTCTAAAAAACGATGGTAGTCACTCCATTTAACATCAGCACTTTTCTCAACCGCCTCGCGAAACATCATCATCCGCGCATCTAAATTGTCTAAATTATGAACAAAATACGCCTCGGCAAATTTTGGTGTTATTGGCGAGCCGTATTCTTTTATCCCGTGGTGGCTTAAGATGATATGCAATAACAGTTGTTTTTTTTCTTCGGGGAAATCCTTGAGCTTTTCAATTTCGGCTTTCACGATTTCATAACCAATAACGATGTGACCAATCAAATAACCTTCGTCTGTGTGGCTAATTACTTTGTCGTATTGATATTCTCGGATTTTGCCAATGTCATGAAATATGATGCCAGTAATGACTAAAGAATAATCGAGTTCGGGGTAAACGACCGGGACCTGACGAGCCAATCTCAGCATAAATAAGGTATGTTCTAAAAGGCCGCCGATATAGGCATGATGGATACCAGCAGAAGCTGGTGCTAATTTAAATTTCGTGACTAAATCTTGATTAGCAAAAGCTGATTTTAGTAGCCGTTGGTAATCGGCATCTGTGACCATTTCAATATAACCGATTAATTCTTGATACATTTCATTTAGGTCAAATCGACTACTGGCGATGAAGTCTTTTAGCGAAACTTCTTTTTCTGGGACAGCTTTAATATCAGCGATTGTTATTTGAATTTCGTCGTTATATTCAGTAACATCACCCACAACTTTGACAAAATTACCAGGCGAACAGGCTGAATAGAGTACCTCAACATTATCCCAAATTTTACCTTTAATGATGCCGGATCGGTCGGCAAGTTCTAAAACAAGAAATTTCCCACCGCTCCGTTTATCAAACTGCCATCGGTTTATCAAATAGAAAATATCATTGACTTTGGTCCCGATGGTCAAATCCTTAACAAACTGGTTTTTCATTCGATTTAATTACAGTGAGAGATTAAATGAGATATGATGAAGTCGTCCCAAATTACCCATCGGCGTGAAACTATAATCAAGTTGATATTTTAAATATTTTATTCCTAAACCAAGCGTAAAACCCGAAGTAATATTAGCAAGGCCGTCGCCCCGATAATCTTTGCCCAATGAATTATAACCACCACGCAATGCGACATATTGGTTAACCCAACCTTCGACACCAAGATTGAGGACAAAAATATTATCAATTGGTTTATGAATATCTAATGCTAAATTGATATTATCATTTAAATGATAACCAACACCAATGCCAATATCTAATGGCAGTTTGTCACGGTCGACATCAAATGATTTAAGCTGATAGCCTAAATTTTTAATTGCGATACCGAATGAGAGGTCTTTGATATTTGGTCGGTATCGAACGCCAAGGTCAGCCGCCAGTCCATAACCAAGGAAACTGTCAATTGCGCCGTATAAAATTTTGAGACTACTACCAATATTTAAGTTAGATGTAATTGCGCGATTGCCATTAATATTAAAGTTTAAATAAGAAACTGAAAAAGTGCCGAGTTCATTACCAGCAATATCAGTTCGTTTAATTTTACCGGAATTCAAATAAGTGATGCTAATACCACCGGAATTTAGAAACGATAACGGTGATGGCAGAAAATAGCCAATAACGCCGACATTGATATCAGCCAAGTAGTCAATGTAGCCGGCACTAATAATCTTTTTATTGATGTGTGTTGCCGGATTAAACAGAAAGCCTAATCCGGATAAGCCGGTGGGTTCGGCGCCAATGCCAACATTTGCCATTGCCGCTTCTTTGGCGGTTGGGGTGATTTTTAAAAAATTAAATCCAGTGGTTCCGACATTTATATCCGATGAGACAATAAAAAATGATAATATGATGGTAATCATAATAGTTAGTTTAATATCAAGATTATATTCTGTCAATATTAATTTCCTATTTATTTCTGGAATCAAACTTAAAAATTAACTGCTAAATAGCCGAGAATAATTACAATTTTTGACTTAGCCGATTCTCAAAGTGGTCAGTTATTCAGAACAAAACGGATACTTAAAAGTTTCCTATCTTTAAAAAGTTATACTGGCGATATAACTTCGAAAAGCCTTCATTTTTAATTTATTATATTTGATTTTCAAGGGGTTTGGTAAAAATTTATTAAAATAAGGGTACAGTCCCCTGGATGGCTTAATTTTCCTTGATTTTTATCAAATATGTTGGCAAATTTTTAGTCTACAAGGTCGCTAACAATCGTGTCGATATCACGATATAGTTCTCAGCATCTTTTTGCCACAATTTAGCCAATAAGGCTAAGATTACTGACCAGACGAAGATAGCAAACAATTGCGCTCCGAACGTGTAGACCATAATTCACCTCGCTTAATAAATTAGACCGCAAAACACCCTATCTGGATTCAAAAATTTGTATTTAATTGTAACTATAAATTTTTTTACAGTCGATGCTGAGCTTTTATAAAACTTAAGCCGATAACGCTGCGCCGATAGCACCAACAATTTGGGGTTCTTGTGGAATCAAGAGTTGCTTATTGAGTCTTTGGGCAAGCAATTCGCGAATGCAGCGGTTTTTGGCAACTCCGCCAGCAAAAACAACATCATCTTCAAAACCAATTCGACCAACCATTGCCATAATTCGGTTAACAATTGCTTGATGTAAACCTAAAATAATGTTATGGACATTTTCGCCGTGACTGATTAAAGAGACGACTTCGGATTCGGCAAAGACCGTGCACATTGAATTGATTGTGACTGGTTTTTGGGCTTGGCAGGCTTGTTCGCCAAATTGGTCAATACTAAAACCAAGCGTAGTTGCCATGACTTCAAGAAATCTACCGGTGCCAGCCGCGCATCGGTCGTTCATCTCAAAGTCTTCAACTTTACCCTGAGCAACTCGGATTACTTTGGTATCTTGGCCACCGATATCGATAATCGTTCGGCACGATGGAAAAAGGAAATAAGCCCCTTGGGCATAAGCTTTGATTTCACTAATTACTGGAAATTGAAAATGCTGTTGCGCAAGATAGCGACCATAACCAGTGGCAACGATTTTATCATATCGATGTTTTCTGAGAAGTTCTTCAGTATTTTTAAGTGGCTCAATGCCGGTATCAATAATTTGATAATCAATTAGATTGGTATTGTCAATCAGTGCGAGTTTTATCGTTCTCGAGCCAATATCGATTCCGGCCTTAATCATAAGTTCATTCTTTTTACGGCAAGCGAAATAATGATTTTAACCAAGTCTTTCCAAGAACGCATCAATCCGAGTTCGAAGAGGACCGACATCTTCTTCAGAATAGTCGGTGACGATTTTTTGTGTCGGAATATTTTTGTCTTTAAGCACCCCATCCAGTTTTAAGGTCTCAATGTTATAACCATGACAATATTGGAGCACATAATGGACAACACCATTTATCTTATACTCGTCGGCTTTCTTAACAACATTTTCAATCCGCTCTTCATTGGGGGTAAAACAGGCACAATTTATTTTCATATAGCGGTCAGCTAACGCATCAAGTTGCTTGTCTAAATCGTTAAACTCTTCTGATACCAAATTTTCAAAGTACCTTGTGCCAGTGCAGGTTTCGTCTAAAACGATTGCGGCACCTGATTTTTCAATAAGTGAATGGACCTTCCAATTGCCGATTACTGATGGACAGCCGGAAATCATAATTCTTTTTGTGCCTTTGGTAAATGGTGAAATGCCTTTTTTAATGCGGTCTTCTAGTTCTTGATTTAATTTATTTAGGTTCTCAGTAAATCGGACTGGCTCATCGTTTAATGCCGCTTGCATTACGACTAAGGCATCAAGACCCGAGATTGGCGGTGGGTCATATTTTCGCAACTCGTTTAATTTTTGTAATGCCTTGCGCTTATTGTTCATTATTTTTATAGTTTGAGAAAGTTTTTCAGCACTAACTTTCCGGCCGGCAAGCTCTTCAATTTTATTTTTGAATTCTTCGATTTCTTCTCGCCAGATTTTGTAATCAAGGTCTTTCTTTTTCTGGGGTACTTCGAGCACATGAAAATTGACTTTCTTAGCCAAAATTTCCCAGGTTTTTTTCTTGGCATCACAGGTTGTTTCGCCAACCGCCAAAGATTTTATTGGCGCATAAGGGCAGGTTTTAGAAAACGCGAGACCGAGTGTTGATTTGACTAATGGACAGATATCGCGGGGAAACATCTTTTCGGCATAAGGTATCGAAAACTGGGTGCCACCGCATAAGGCGATCGGAATTAAATCCACCGCCATGACAATTTCATCGGGCACATAGATACAAAAAGTGCCGACCGTCTTATTGCCTTTGGCTTTATTGTCGATTAATTCTTGAACTCGTCCGCCATGCGATTCGTGAATGACATTATCAAAATATTTCATTGTTTCCGGACGATTTTGTTGAGCGAGAACTATTGCCTGATATGTTTTGTTGATTGATGCTAATAATTCATTGTGGAGTGGGACATCAAGTCCAATCTCCTGCCACATTTTTTCATATTTATTTTCCATTTTTCCTCCAATCTAATACACAATTAAAAATTTTTATAAATATTTACCGTCATCACTTCACGAACTTCATCGGTTTTGCTGCTATTATCTGACCGTTTCGTCTGATAGCAACGATGTAGTTGCCATCTGAAACGGATTTGCCGGATTTATTTCTACCGTCCCATAATATTTTGGTATCAGGGATATAAGCATAAGATTTTACTAATTCCCCGTTTATATCATAAATAGCAATAGAAATAAACCTCGGCTGATAAGTCTCGATGTTTGTCAAGGAAATAGTAGTATTTGATTTTGATGGATTAGGATAGATTCTAAAACTCGAGAATAATTCATCTGATTGATTTAGGTTCTGTTCAATTCCTTGTCCGAGCTGAGTATATACTCTAATTGAGTCTTGTTTATTAGGGTTGCCTAACGAACGGACTTTCAAAATTACAATTTCTCGACCGGGAAGTGATGTCGTATAGACGGTAATGGTAATTGTTGTGTCTGATTGGCCAACATTGATGGTATCAAAAACATTGGTGCCGGGTAAGATACAGTTGCCTTTTACACAAAGAGTTACAAACCAACCGGGTACACTTTCAATAATTAAGCATTTGAGTTCATAAACATCATTCACTGAGCCGGTATTAGTAAGGCAAAAGCGGAATTGGGCAACACCATTATTTCCAACTGATTGAAAGGTATCAGATAGACATGATAAATTAAAATTATATTGTGCCGCGGCGGTTACAATAAGGAATAATATTAGCATTACGATTTTCGTCGTGTTCATTCTTGGATTAGTTTTTTAAATGTGCATTGTAATATTTCTTTGTTTGTCAAATTTTGAACAAAGCTTATCACCGTAAGTTTATTTTTATTCCAACTTTGATTTAAGGGCAATTGGACTGTTTTAATAAGTGAATCGTTTAAAGCAAGAGTACAGGCAATACCGTTCTCATCTGGAATCATCACGCGCATCACATTATTGAAAATCGAATCCGGGGCGCCGGGCAGAAAAAATTTTACACTATCTTCACAAACAATAAAAAATAAAGATAAATTGGCGGGGTAAATTGTATCGGTTGGGACGATTACGGTTCGGATAACGCCAATATTATTTTGAATTTGCGGTTCTAGTCGTATGTAAAGTGAGGATTTTTGATTGCGATGATTGATAATATGACTTTTATAAGTTACATAATTTTGTGCGGGATCGGATGTCCTAATCGGACCGGTGCCGTCAAAAAAAACTGCTGGTTCGCCGCCGCTTTCATAGTAAAAAGATTTGCGATTTTCGACATATTGCGGACTCAGCGTATCGCCGCCGACTCGTCGATGATATGCAATTACCACGAGACTATCTTGAAATTCTTTTGCTAAACTATCAAGTGCCTGGGCTGCATAAGGACAATATGGACATCTTGCCCAAGTAAAAAGCTCGGCCAAAACAATTCGCTCAAATGGTCTTATTTCTATTTTGGGCGCTTCCGAACAACTAAAGATAAAAGTAATAATAACTAAAAAAATGACCTTGTTTATTTTTAGTATCGGTCTTCTGCTTTTTCTTAATTTATTTTGCAACAACAAGTTTGTAGGTATGTTTCTGATTAGCACAATTTAATTCGACAAAGTAAACTCCTGATTCAATTCTTTTCCCATTTAGTCCGGTTAGATTCCAAATAATTTCATTATTATTGAACTCATCAAAGGTATTTATTAATTTTCCAAATGCATCGTAAATGTTTAGTCGGACACTGGTAATTTTCGAGAGATTAAGATAGAATTTTACCTGATTGGTTGTCGGATTTGTAAAAGTTAGCAATTTATTGTGATGGATAGTTTGACGGGATTCGTCATTGATATTACTAAATGATGCCGTTTGTTCAAATGCATTGTAAACTTCCTTTGTATTATCATTCTGAAGAAAGGCAACTATTGCACAGTGACCGCCACGCCAAGCAGTAGGTATGGTGTAATTATAATTCTGAGTGAAAGTATCATTTTGATTAATTGAAATTGGTTGACCACTGGCGGCATTAGGGAACATACCAAGCACAACATCATATAAATAAGATTGACTTTGCCAAACATATGCAGTTTCTTTGCCAACCATTGCTAAACGAAGTACCGCTTGAATATTTGTATTGGAAACATTAATAACAGTGACCGAAACTTCGCCGTTCCCTGATACTAGATTATAAGATGTGTTGGAAAGATAAATTTTTACTGGTGGTGGTACGGTTTGTCTCGCATCGTAGAGATCTCGATAATTAACCGGTTGGTTATAATAACCACCGACTCGTGTAAGGACACCGTCAAATTTAACATGCGGAATGCCACTTACTCCGTAATACGAGCTTCTGGTGTTACATTCAGGAATAGTAAACGGGTCACTTAGGTGATAAGCAAGAATTGCTAAAGAATCTTTAACCTGACCTTTTAGAATTTGAAGTCCCATTTGTGCGCCTGGACAATATTGGCACCACGTGCCTGTGAAATCTTCAGCCAATACTACTCTTTGAACTGCGATTAATTGCGAGCATGCTCCCAAAATAATAATAATAAATATTAATGAAAATATTTTTTTACTCATATCAACTCCTTTCTTTTTGTAACTTTGGGCTAAAGCATATATTCCGCAATATTGTTTTACAAAAACTGCCCGGCTTTACTAAATTCTTATTGGGAAGAAACCTATGCTTATTGTTAAGGTAGGTAAAAAACTCAAGATCCAAAACCCGACCGGGTTTGTTGACATCCAAAGTCAAAGTTTGACTCCTTGTAAATATTTTATATTAAATCTCATCGTGAAAACATCGTAAATTATTTTTTTATTTATGTCAAGATTTAATTTTTACAATTTTATATTTGGTATTAATTTTTTTACCGAGCATTTCAATATAATAGATGCCGGCCGGGAGATATTTATTAATGGTAATATTTTGTTTGCCTGGGGTTATAATTTTTTGAGCGGTATAGATATTTTTACCGTCATCAGTGTAAATTTTTATTGTCAGGTTTTCAGTTTCAGCAAAGGCAAGCGGAATTTGTAAATAATTATTTCGGATAAAATAGGTAATGTTAGCATTATAAATTTGATTGAAATGCTCATTGATATTTGGTGTGCCGCCAATAATTGTAAATGGTCCAGAAATTGTAAAACACGAATCATTAGCGGTAAACACTTTTAATTTCAAAAAGCAATTATCGGAAGTAATATTGGGAATTATCCATTGCTTTGCGCCGTTATTGGGTAACGAATCAAAAACAGTTTGCCATGGTCCGTTGGCGCCTTGTGATGAGAAGTGAATTGAAACTTTGGATAGATTACTATTGGGCACGGCGCTAATCCACCTGATAAAGTTTACCGAATTAGCATAGAATTTTTCATTGCCCTTTGGATAAATTGGAATAATACTTAAATTAGATGGTTGGGATGTTTCTTTGAAAAATCGGAGCACATTATGGTCAGAAGGCCAACTGCCTTCGGTGGCAACTAAAGCAATATCGGCATAGCCATTGTGGTCACAATCAGCACGACAAGTTAAAGCCTGACCAGTTCCCGGTGAAGGAGTGTTGAATTGAACAGCTTGAGTCCATTGTCCTTGGTCATTGCCAGTCCAAATTTTTACTAAACCATTTCCTTGGGCGACAACATCAACATAACCATCGGCATCCATATCCCAAAGATTAATGCGTTGGAAACTACCGGAAGAAGGAAGTGTTCCTGAGAAATTTCGCCAGGTATCACCGGTTTCGTCATAAACATAGACAAAAATGCCGCCTGAAGAAGTTATAAAACCAATATCACTGCCACCGTCATTATCGACATCAGCAACTCCAATGCTGCGATAAGCAACTGAACCTGGTGAAGGCAAATTATAATGGGCTGATGTAAAGTTGCCGTTGCCGTCACCAAAATAGACACTGGCGTACTGATGGGTAACAGCAAAATCTGCATTGCCATCTCGGTTAAAATCACCAAAGTAAAACTCCATATTAGAGTTACCACCAATAAAGCCAAAACTGCGGTGCCAGGTGCCGTTCATCATATTTTGATAGATATGAATTCCATCATCTGCACCAAACGAGACAGAACCAATATCTAAATCGCCATCATTATCTATGTCGGCAAAATCAGTGCCGAACATTCCCCAATCCTGACCATGCATTCCTAAAGAATCGTCCCATGGTATCCAGTTCATCCCGGTGCCATCGCCTAAAGCAACTTCCATTAATTGATTGCCAAAATCATTGCCCGAATAGTTATGGTGCATTCCATAACCGACATCTAAATAGCCGTCATTATTAACATCACCAATTGCAATACCACCATAACCAAAATCACCATTCATATAATTAGTCCATTGACCCTGACCATTACCAAACCAAACCATAACTCCATGCTCAGTTGCATTAATGTAAGGTGAACCGTGATCACCAATTGAGAGAATATCTGGGTTACCGTCATTGTTAATATCAGCAAATTCCAGTTCTGTCCGACCGCCTTCCCAATTAGGGGATGTTAACCCAGTTGATGACTCAATATATTGTAAAGAATAAACAAAGGTAATAATTAGTAATAAAACAATAAATATTTTGTTCATATTGTTCCCCTTCAACGATATTAGGGAATAACTTTTACTTTACCAATATTGTTTTTCGTGACTCTACCGATTACCGCAAAATCTTTTTGATAATTCTTTTGAAACTCTTTAATGCTATCGGTTGGCATTGCAATCGCTAATCCCCCAGATGTTTCGGAACCAAAAATAAGTGTTGAAAGTGTCTCATTAACACCCTCTTTAATCACTTTTGAGCCAAAAGAAGCCCAGTTCATTCCAATACCCGGTTCAACAATACCAGATTTTAAGATTTCGATTGCACCGGGATGAAACGGAATTTTTGATAATGATATTTCAATTCCGACCTGACTTGCTTCAGCCATTTCGACTAAGTGGCCGATTAACCCATAGCCAGTGATGTCGGTTGCAGCATTTGCTAATCCACGCATCGCCAAGGATGCATCTTTGTTTAAGGTTGTCATTGACTTTATTGCGAAATCTAAATATTCATCAACTTGTCTTCCAAGAAGTTGAGCTTGCACAATTGTACCAATACCAATTGGTTTTGTTAAAATGATAATATCATCCGGCTGGGCATTAGCATTAGTGATAATTTTATTAGGGTTGACATAACCAATAACTGAGAGTCCATATTTTATTTCATCAGAAACAAAGGTATGACCACCGCAGATTGTAACTTTTGCTTCGTTTGCTTTATCTTGAGCTCCTTTTAACATTTCCCCAAGAATCTGCACATCGCCTTTTCCCGGGAATCCAACAACATTTAACGCTAAACGTGGGTCACCACCCATGGCGTAAACATCAGAAATACTATTGGCGGCGGCAATCATACCAAAAGTATATGGGTCGTCAACAATCGGTGCAAAGATATCGACGGTATAGACCAATGCCAACTCATCGGTCAATTTATAAACACCGGCATCATCAGCGGTGTTTAACCCGACCAAAAGGTTTGGGTCTTTAATTTCCGGTAAAAATGCTAATGCCTGTGCCAACTGGCTGGCTGAGAGTTTTGATGCTCAACCGGCACACTTGACGTAAGACAAAAGCCCTTTATTTTTATTATTAGTCATCGCCAATATTATATAAAGCAGTATCGAATTTTCAATATTTAGTTTATCCACTTAAAAAGCTCTTGACTTTTTATGGTTTTTAATTAATATTATACTAAAATTAAATAAAGGATAAACAAATTAAATGGCAAGATTATTAGGTGTTGATTTACCAGATAACAAGCAAATAGTATTTGCTTTGCCTCATATCTATGGCATTGGTCCGAGTAACGCAAAAAAAATACTGGATACAGTCGGTGTTCCTTATAATAAGAAGGTTTCAGAACTGACCGATGATGAATTAACTAAAATTCGTAAAGAAATCGAAGCAAATTACAAAATTGAAGGTGTGTTACGAGCTGAGGTCTCGGCAAACATAAAACGATATATCGATATTGGTTGTTATCGCGGTATCAGACATAAGAAAGGATTACCGGTTCGTGGTCAACGAACGAGAACAAATGCTCGGACCCGTAAAGGTCCGAGAAAAAGTTCGGCAGTTATTAAAATCCGAGAAACTGTCAAACCGAAATAAGTAATTTAGGAGCGTAAATGGCGAAAAAATCGGTTAAAAGAAAAATTCCGCAAACAGGTATTGCATATATTAATTCTACCTTTAATAATACGATTGTGACAATTACTGACCCAGATGGTAATGTTTTATGTTGGTCATCAGCCGGTCGAATTGGGTTCAAAGGTGCCAAAAAAGGAACGCCTTTTGCTGCCCAACAGTGTTCAGAAGCGTGTGGCCGCGAAGCAGTCGCATTGGGTATTAAAAAAGTCGATGTCAATATTAAAGGACCGGGACCAGGTCGAGAAGCAGCAATTCGTTCTTTGCAGAATGCCGGTCTAAAAATCAATTCAATTCGTGATGTGACGCCGATTCCACATAATGGTTGTCGTCCCCCAAAACCAAGGAGAGTGTAAGTAATTATCAGATTATTGACAGAATCTAAATTTTCCATTATATTGATAGATTATTATGGCAAGATATATTGGACCTAAATGTAAACGGTGTCGAAGTATCGGCGAAAAACTTTTCTTAAAAGGAGAAAAGTGTTTCACCGATAAGTGCGTATTACCAAAACGGATATCAAAGGACTCGTCGAGAACAAAAAAATTATCACATTATTCAATGCAATTAAAAGAAAAACAGAAACTAAAGGCAATCTACGGTCTTTTAGAAAAACAGTTTCGTTTGATCTTTGAACGAGCACGGAAAAAGAATCCAGCTGAACAATTGCTGGTCTCTTTGGAAAGAAGATTAGATAATACCGTCTATCGCTTAGGATTTGCTGACTCTCGAACTCAGGCCCGACTTTTAGTGAGGCATGGACATATTTTAGTAAACGATAAAAAAGTTAATATTCCTTCGTATGAAGTGAAAGAAAATGACCGGATTAGTGTGAAGAATGGCAGAAGTAAAGAAATAGTTAAAAGAATTCTCGTTGATAAAGACCCGAGAACTGTCGACTGGCTATCCTTAGATAAAGATAATATGGTCGGAACTGTCTTGAGGTTACCAACAAAAGAAGATATTCAAGACATTCCAGTAAACACTCAATTAATTGTTGAGCTATATTCAAAATAATATGAAACTTACACCAATTTTATTACCGGAAGGGTTTGTTGTTGATAAAGAATCTTTAACTAATGAGTATGGTCGTTTTATCATTAGCCCATTAGAAAAAGGTTGGGGGCAAACAATCGGTAATTCATTACGACGAGCACTGCTTTCTTCAATACAAGGGGCGGCAATCACGCAAGTGCGCATTGATAAAGTCCTTCATGAATTTTCAACAATTCCTGGTGTTTTGGAAGATGTGCCCCAAATTATTTTAAATATAAAAAAGATTAGATTGCGGTTAAATTCGGAAAGTCCGAAAAATTGTTACCTACACGCCAAAGGCATTGATGAGTTTAAGGCACGACATTTAACTATTCCGCCAGAAATTACTATTGCCAATCCTGACCAACCAATCTTAACTATCACCGAAGCAACACGTAGTGTCAATATCGAAATGAGAGTTGAAAATGGTCGAGGATATCTACCAGCCGAACGGGCTGAGAAAAAGAGCGGTTTTCCGGAAGGGACAATATTTTTGGATGCCTTCTTTTCGCCGGTTAAAAAGGTTAATTTTACTGTCGAAAATACGCGCGTTGCCGAACGTGCTGATTATGAGAAAGTAATCTTAGAAATTTGGACCGATGGCACTGTTCTACCAGAAGAATGTCTTATCCAGGGCGCGACAATTTTAAAAAATCATATGAATGCGTTGATTCCGACCGAAAAAGAACCCGAGTTCTTTGCTGCCGAACGATATGACCGAGAGCGACAACGACTGCAAGAATTGTTATCGATGGATATTAATGAATTAGAATTGTCTAATCGTGCGTTGAACTGCTTAAGAAACGGTCGTTCAAAACAGACCGGAGAAAAGATCAACATTGTAACAGTTGGTGATTTGGTTTCGCGCACCGAACGGGAAATGTTGGATATCGAAAACTTTGGACGAAAGACCCTCGAGGAAGTTAGAAAAATACTTGAGGCACGAGGATTAAGCTTTGGAATGGATGTTGACGCAATTCTAAAAAAGAGGGAATAAATGCGCCACGGCAAAGCGACTAAAAAACTTGGAAGGACAAAAGCCCATCGAGAAGCGATGATAAAAAATCTTATTCGTTCGCTTGTTTTACATGAACGAATTAAAACAACGGTAAGCAAAGCAAAACTGCTGAAAAGTTATATCGACCGATTAATGAAGCTGGCAAAAGAGAAGTCGGTCGCTAATAATCGCATTCTATTTAAGTATTTACAAAATCGTGATTTAGTTAAACAAATGACTGACGAAATAGCACCAAGGTTTCAAAATATTAGCAGTGGCTTTGTCCGCATTTTCCGACTAAACCATCGCCCAGGTGATAACGCTGAGATGGCCCTGGTCGAATTTACAATAAAAAAACCAAAGGCTTCAACTACTAAAAAAGAACCAGAGAAGAAAAAGTAAATAAATTAATGTTAAGATTTTTAGTAAAGTCGAAAATTCAACGATTAAAAGTTACTGATAAGAATTTAAATTATGAAGGTAGCATTACGATTGATGAGGAATTACTGCAAAAGGCCGATATCTTAGAAGGGGAATTGGTCCAGGTAATTAATATTAATAATGGGGAACGGTTCGAAACTTATGCTATGAAAGGTCCACGCCACTCAGGAGTTGTTTGCCTTAATGGCGGTTCAGCACGATTAGGTGAAGTAGGGGATGAACTGATAATAATATCGTATACCGGATTGGAAACAGTTGCGGCAAGAAGTTTTGAACCCAAAAAGATATTTGTTGACAATAACAATCATATAATTAATGACCGGGATAATTCTCGCAGCCGGTAAAAGCAAACGAATGGGACTTGCTCATTCGAAGGTGCTTTTACCACTGAACGGTCGTCCATTAATATCTTGGGTTGTTGAATTAGCCCAGCAAGCTAACTTGTCCCCAATAATTGTCGTCGTAAGCCCTAATAGTAACGATATTCAAAAAGTTTTTGTCGGCACCGATATTCAATTTGTTGTCCAAAAAGAACAAAAAGGAACTGCCGATGCGGTTCTAAGTTGTGCTGAAAAAATAGCAATGAATGACGATATTTTTGTACTATATGGCGATACGCCGTTACTTACCCTATCGACAATTAAACAGTTAATTAAAACTTTCTATCAGGAAACGGCTGATGCCGTTTTATTGACTGCCGAATTAGAAAAGCCAAGTGGCTATGGGCGAATTGTTCGCGATGGTGCCAGAATAGTTGCTATTATTGAGGACCGGGATGCGGATGAGCAGATCCGAAAAATCAAAGAGATAAATGTCGGTGTTTATGCGTTCAAATATTCAAAATTATATCCAATTTTGAAGACGCTAAAACCAAGTCCAATTAACGGTGAATATTATCTGACATCAGCAATCAATGAGTTAATTAATCAAGGGGGGGATGTTAAATCAATCGTGACCGATAATCCGAATGAAATATTAGGTGTTAACACCCCTGAAGATTGGGAATTAGTAAAATCGTTGTTTCACAATCAGCATAAATGAAACGGATTGTTTTGCTTGTTGTGATAATTGTTATAATCTTAATTATTGGTGTTTTCTTTTATTTACAACCCTTCCGGACTGATAAACATCAATTCAATCAAAAAGTTGACCGGAGTAAAATCCGAATTGAAATTATTAATTGCTCAGGTGTTGATAAACAAGGAATACAGGCATGTGATTTTCTCCGCTCGTTGGGGTTTGATGTTTATGAGGTTCGCTCTGGTCAGAGGCTTTTAGATAAGACAACCATAATTGAGCGAGTCGCACCAGATTTGCATAATGCTTATGCAGTTAGCGAAGTGCTTTATTATCTTAAAAAAAACAAAGTATTTCCAGTTAAAACCAAAAAGGTATTTCCGGAAATTCAGAAAGATATTGATTCGTTGTTGTATTTAGAAGTAACAATTGTTTTAGGGAAAGATTGTGAAAAATTTTTACCAAAACCAGAATTAATTTATTAATGGCAATTTCGAAAAAGAAACTTAATGCAATAATCAACATTATTTTTGAAAAAAAAGGCGAAGATGTTTTATTGTTAGACTTAAGAAAATTATCGCCAATTACTGACTATTTTATAATTTGTACTGCCCAATCACCGACCCATGCCCAAGCGATTTCTAACGAACTATCAGACTGTTTAAAGAAAGAAAAGATTTATTATCATCACATTGAAGGATATAATAATGCCCAATGGATAGTGTTAGATTATTTTGATTTTATAATTCATATCTTCCAAAATGAAGTAAGGAAATTTTATGGTTTAGAACGATTGTGGGGCGATGCACCGCAAAGGAGATTTGTTGATAAGCCAAAAGATTAAAAATATAATCCAAAATTGTTGGCCAGAACCTTTGCCATCAAAACATGAAGTTACGTTTATCTTAGACTCCCAATTTGGAGATTATGCATCTAATGTTGCTTTTTTATTAGCACAAAAACATCAACGGTCAGCAATTGAGATTGCTAATGAACTGGCAGCCAAACTAAAAGAATTTGATTTTTTTTCAGCGGTTTCCGTAGCCGGTAAAGGTTTTATTAATTTTACCATATCGGAGAAAGTGCTTATTGAGGAGTTGAAACAGGCAGCATTGGTAAATTATGGGCGGCTGGATATTGGAAAAGGGAAAAAGATTTTGGTAGAATACATTTCGGCTAATCCCACCGGGCCGTTAAATGTTGTGCAGGCACGTGCCGGTGCTTTTGGTAATGCCTTAGTAAATCTGCTTAAGTTTGTAAATTATCATGCGAATTCAGAATACTACGTTAATAATACTGGCACGCAAATTGAACTGCTTTATCAATCGCTATGTGCCAGAATCAATCAGTTAAAAGGTATTGATACGCCGGTTCCTGAGAATGGATATCCCGGTGAGTATTTAATTGAGATTGGGCAAGAGATTCTGCATAATGACATTGAGGAGGATCACTGGCGGGAATATGTTTTACAAAAAATTATTTCACTTCAGAAGAAATCTTTAGAAGACTTTGGAATAAAATTTGATAACTTTGCATTCGAAAATAGTTTTTCATCAAAGATAAATTTAGTATTGAATAAATTGCAAAATTTCACTTATGTTCAAGACAATGCCCTTTGGTTTAAATCGTCAGCGTTTGAAGACAACGAAGACCGGGTTTTAATTACTGCCGATAAGCGACCGACATATTTTTTATCCGATTTGGCATATCACTGGGATAAATTTGAACGCGGATATGACATTTTGATTAACATTTGGGGACCTGATCATCATGGTTACATTCCTCGGATGAAGAGTGGTTTGACCGCCATTGGTCTTGATGCCAAGAAACTGATAATAATAATTGCACAACAGGTAAATCTGCTAAGAAGTGGTAAAAAAGTGGTAATGTCGAAGCGCGCTGGAGAATATATTACCCTTGATGACGTTTTGTCAGAAATCGGTGCTGATGCTTTAAAATTTTTTCTCTTAATGCGCAAGGCATCGCAACATCTTGAATTTGATTTAGCCCTGGCAAAAAAGACATCGCAAGAAAATCCAGTCTATTATGTTCAATATGCGTATGCCCGGATCAAAAGTATCTTTCGTCATGCTCAAGAGAAGAATATATTTATTAAAGATACAATCGAGCCGGACGATATAAACAATATCGATTTATCCGTTTTGCACAATTCTTACGAACGGGCATTAATAAAGATAATCGTTCGTTTTCCAGATGTAATTTCAGTCGCCGCTGATAATTTTGAACCGCATCATCTAATTTATTATTTATTGGATTTGGCAAACGCATTTCATAAATTCTATGAGAATGTTCGGGTAGTCTCGGACGATGTAAAAACGACTATTGCTCGGATATTTTTATGTCAGATAGTAATACAAATTCTAAAAAACATTTTTGGAATAATTGGAATATCGGCGCCGGAACGAATGTAGTATTGAGAAATATTGCAATTATTTTATTTTTCTTTACAATTTATTAAAATGATAGTTTATGGACAATACAAAGAACGGAGGTAAAATTGAATTTAAATTCGTTATTAAAACCAGAACGGATAAATTTAAACCTTAAAGCCAAAAAGAAAACCGAGGCGTTAAAGGAGTTAATAAGTTTGATAAAAACTGGTGAAGACGCCGAACAGATATTGAAAACTCTGTTAACGCGTGAAGAATTGGGTTCCACAGGGATCGGCAAGGGTATCGGCATTCCACATTGTCGTTCATTATTAATTGATAAACTGGAAATAGCGATCGGGCGTTCAACTAATGGGATTGATTTTAATGCCATTGATAAAAAACCGGTTCATCTATTGTTTTTGATTATTGCCCCACCACAAGATCCAGGTAATCAATATCTGATTACTTTAGGGCGGATTGCGATCGTCTGTCAGGAATTAACTAAAAAGAAAAAGATCTTCGAACCTCAAACACCGGAAGAATTTATTGCATTAATAAAAAAAATTGAAGAAAACCTTTAATGAGTAAGCTTTGGGAAAACTATGGTGAAACAACAGATTAATTATTTAAGGAATCTAGAAGAGTTTGATTTGATTCTGAAAGATATTGCTTCACCAGATTACAAAAAAATCGGGTTTAAAACACCTAAAGCAACACTGGAATTCATAAAGAATACTGAGAAGGAACGGGCAAATATTGCCAAAAAGATTGATCCGGTTCATCTAGAAAAATATGAACGGATTATGAAACGTTATGGCGGCAGGGTTGTTGTTCAGGTCATTAATGGATTTTGTGGTGGATGTTATATTAAATTACCTTCAGAAACCGCTTCGAGATGTAAATTAGAAGTGACCAACTGTCCTAATTGCGGGCGCTTTTTGTATTGGGTAAAATAAATAATTAAGGTTAAATTAATTTTAAAATAACCGGAAGAAGGTAAGATTTTCCGCTACATAAAGATGCAAAAAAATTACTTATTACTTTTCATCTTATTAATTGCTTTAATTTTTTCTTGTTTTAAAAAACCAAAATGGCAAACTGAAATTACTATCCCTCTAATTAGTAAAACCTATTCAATTAGAAGTCTGATTGACACTAATTTTTTAAAGATAAACAACGATTCAACAATACAATTTTATAGCGCCAAAACGCTTGATACCGTTTATTTGCTAGATACTATTCATTTTCAAAATCGTGCCGATACCTTTGATATTAAATTATATGATTTTATCTTCAATAACTTTGCCACCACATCAATTGGTTTATCTCTTGACGAAGTAACCGGTTTGCCCTTACCCGATACAACAGTTTTGATCTCGATACCGACTTTTAATCGGAGTATTGATAAGATACTGAGAATAAATAATGTTGCTAACGGATTTATTCGAACTTGTTTCTTAAGTGTTACTGTTATCAACAATTCTCGTCTGCAATTTGATACGATAAGATGTCAATTTAGCAATTATGATATCTTATCTTTTAATAATATCGATTCCTTATCAACATATGAATTTAACCGGTATTTAGAAAATCTTCCTATTGATAGTGTGCTTAACTTTAATATTTTATTTAGCTCAACAGGGACTGGCGACGATTCAATTTTAATATCGAAACATGACTCAATTAAATTTATTGTAAAATTTGATTCACTGCGAGTTGAATATGGTTATTTTCGTTCAATCCCACCTCGATTGATTCGTGCGACCAAAAATAAAGTTTACTCGATACCGTCAAATTATCGGATAAGAATTGACGATTTGGTTTTTGCCGACGGTCAATTAATTATTTACCTAACTAGTTTCTTTCCAATAGCATCTGTTCTTAGATGTTCGATAATCGAGTTAAATTATGATACGACATTACTGGTGAACACACAAAATTCATTAAGTTTTTTTATTGACTTACAGAATAGACTTTATCACAACGAATCTGATTCTTTGGCGCCGTTAACATTAAAAACAGTTTTTGAATTCCAATTAGACTCAATATATGTTTATTTGAGTCCGGAGAATTCAATTGAAATCTCGTATTTAATAAATAATATTCAAGTTGATTCAATCGCCGGCATGATTATCGATACAATTCAACATCGCTTCGCAATCGACTCGATAGTAGTAGAACTGCCGGACTTTTTGCGCAATGTTCAAGCAGCAAATGTGATTGGTCAACTGAATATTACAAATGCAATTGCTTTCCCGATAAATTGTAAATTAAAATTAGTAGGTATTAGCAATATTGATAGCGTGATAATCGATTCCAGTTTTTCAATCGTACCGGGCACGCCTTTTGAACCCGCTCTTGAGATTTTTATAATTGATATTATGCACCTTTTTAATATTCATCCAGAATTTATTAGGGTTCAGTTGGTATTAGCTTCAATTGGCGTTGGCTGGATAAGTCGCACTTCATTTATTACCGGTGGCTATACGATTACGGCACCGATGCGAGTTGCATTAAAAGCCGATACAATAATTTTTAGTCCGACAAGCGTTAGGATTGGTGAAAAAATATCAAAGATTGTGCTTGATTATGGTAAAAGCAGTGAATTTTTTGCCCATATTCAAAATCATCTGCCAGCACCAATGAAAGGTGATATTATCCTCCAAAATCAGCGATTAGATACAGTCCTAATTAATATCTCGATTCCAAGTGGAGTCGTTGATGTCAACACCGGCCTTGTCATTTCGTATGCTGATACCAACATTGTGATTTTATTGGATTCAATAGCAACTAGCGTCTTTACTGATTCAATAATTCAAGCTTCGGTTCGTCTTTATCTTCCGGATACCGATACAATTACCATGGCAGCTTGTGATTACTTTAAAATTGTTAATTCTTATGCGCGAGTTCAAACAAAACCTATATTAAAATAACGTGAACAACAAGATAAACGGTGTTTTACCAAGATGTAACTTTGTTTCGGCATTGATGTTATTAATATTTATTGGTAATAGCCATTTGCTTGCTTGGTATTGTGATTATATTAACCCAGCTGAGATTTATTTGTTATCAAAGAGTGATAAATATAATTACTTATTAAAATATTTAAATGTTCACCTTGAGTTCTTAAACAATTCATTAGATCTAAGTCAATTCATTGATAATTTTATTAAAGATAGTGAATGGGATAGTTTGCAAAAAGCGAGCATTTTCAATAAAATTCCTAGGCCATTTTTTTCGTTGAATGGCAATGGAATAATTACACCGATTGCATTTTCAACCCAGTTGTTTACTATTTCAGCACAATATAATGAACAAATTGTTGTTGATATTCCCAAGGACTTATTGGATCTGATATTTTGGGGAAACAATTTAAATCGTCGTTATGATATTGCTAACTTCGATTTTAGTCGCTTAAGTTACTATAATTTCAGTTTAGGAGTAAATTATCCGATTATTAAAAATATTATGGAAGAAGCGATATTAAATAATTTCAATCTTGGGATTAAATTTCATTGGTTAATAGGTAGATATATAACTCAAACTGATAGCGCCTTTGGCTTAGTATTGACGACACCCAATGTCTTAATTGGCGAAATGCAAATTTTTCAGAGAACCGCCAAAGGTGGCAATTGCTTGGCGGTTGATATTGGCACCCAAACACAATTTTTACAATCTTTTACATTAGGATTGGCGATGTTAAATATTAATCATGGGTTTGTCTGGACATCAGAACCAAAATACCGAATATTAAGCATTACCATCGACTCCTTAAGTCTGCAGAGATATATCGAATACGGTTCGATTGATTCTGTTTATCATAAATTTGATAGCATAAAACCCCAATCTGCATTTAAGACAAACTCACCAGCCCAGATTTTACTCCAGGCATCATACCAACCAAACCGGTTATTAGTGCTGAAGACCGGTTATCATCAATATTTGTCGAAAAACCGCTTTACTGACAATTTTTATCGCAGTATGAATTACGGGGTTCATTTCAATTTTATTAAATATTTTGCATCAGAGGTATCATTTACAACTGACCTTAAACACAATTTTGCAATTGGCACTGAGTTTTATATAATCATCAAAGGGGCTCGTTTTAAGTTGTTAATCAGCCAGTTAAACGGCTGTTTCCAAAAAGCAAAGGGGATATGTTTTGATCTTTCCTTTGGGCAAAATTGGTAAATTTGGTAAAAAGATAGTTAAGCGATTCTTATTGGTTTATAACTCAACTTCGCGTGCAGTTTTTTCTATGTTTTCATCCCTGATTAGAGGCTGAATCCTATGCTTTATTGGTATTTGAGACCGGTTCTGAGGGTATTACTGAAGATGGGACTGGATGTTAAGTTGGAATTTTGGCTCACTATTAGTCTTACAAGTTTGGTCGGTCTTTGGCTGCACGATTATCTTAGCCTTTAGCCCCAGTTAATACTTAATTTTAAACTAAAAATTAATTCAAGAGTATAGCTGACCCCCTAAGCGGTTTACCCCCATGCTTTAAAAAAATCCGAGATATAATCAAATGTTGTGGAAAATTTGAAAGTAGGTCATTTATGAGTATAATAAAAACGCCGGTACCATAGAATAATCAAGATACCGGCAGAAAGGAACAAT
>JBDRUR010000008.1:0-34935 GCA_039801485.1 Caldifarciminota bacterium | reverse complement strand
ACTAAAATATCAAGTAGGACCAATGGGGACAACCGTCGAAGGTAATCTATCTGATATTTTCGAACTTGTTTTGCAATTACATAAAGCACAAATGAAAATGGGAGTTAAACGTATTCTCACAACTATCAAAATTGATGACCGACGGGATAAAAAACAATCAATGGAAGATAAAGTTAAAGCGGTACTGTAATTTTTATATAATGTCGGATGTTTAGTTCCCAACAAAGATGGCTGCTATTCATTGTTTGTTGGATAGTAATTTTTTGCCAAGTTTCTTTTTCTGAGAATCTTAAGAACCAACCATTAAGGATTTATCAGATTGATGTTAATACCGGCGATGCCGCTTTAATTGTCTCGCCAACCAATAAATATGTGTTGATTGATGCCGGTGATGACCGATATAATTATGGTGATACGGTTTTAAGATTTTTGCGGACGCTTGGTATCACTCACTTAGATTATTTAATTGTCTCTCATTACCACGAAGACCATATTGGTGGTGTACCCTGGGTAATTTATGGACTGAGCGGTTTTGGTAGTAATGATTCAATCTTAAACTATTGTTATGACCGTGGCGACACCTACACGACATCAATGTATCTTAACTATGTCAATGCCGTTGGCACCAAAAGAAGAACCGTCGCTCTTGGTGAAACACTTGACTTGGGAGGCGGTGTTTTAATGATTTGTGTTGCCAAAAATGGCAAAGTATTAAGCGGCGATAGTGTGCTACCTAACAGTGGTGAAAATTATCGTTCGTTAGCTTGGGTTTTGAAATACGGACTTTTTAAGTTTTTTACTGGTGGCGATTTAGTTGGTTATAATGTAACCGGTGAACGCGATGTCGAAACAATTCTGGCCCCGGTGGTACGAAAGGTCGATGTGATGAAAGTCAATCATCACGGCTCAAGAAACAGTTCGAACAATATCTTTTTAGATTCACTGCGGCCAAAAGCCGCGGTCATTTCTCAAGGCACACATCCAGTAAACAACAATCATCCCCATCAAGAAGCAATTGACCGGTTAGTTGCCCATAATACCTATATTTATCAAATGAATGACAATCCTACCGGTGGCACAATTCCAAACGGTTATGGTCGAATTCTTAATACGACCGCAACAATCACGGTTAATCAGGCATCGTTTATCATCAACGGCGACGAATACCTGCTTGACGGCGCTGTCCGCGATGGCGCATGTTTAGCGATTATTGTACCCAAAGATACGATTGTCGCTGGCACAATTATTAATCCTAAAGCACTAATTAAAAATCTAGGCAATATGACGGAATCGTTCCGAATAAGATGCCGAATTGACAATGCCTATAATTATACTCAGATAATTTACGGTCTTGCGCCAAATGATACGATAACCGTCACCTTCGACACCGCTTGGTATCCAATTAGCGGCTGCTATCAAGTCATTTGTTCAACTGAAGTTTTTGGTGATACTAATTGCAGTAATGACAAACAGACGATGACTTTGGTTGTTGCTTTTTATGACTCAGAATTAGCCGGGATTTTAGAGCCAATGCCGTTCAGTCAATTTTATCTCGGTGATACGCTAATTCCCAAAGCAATCGTTAAAGATAACTCGGCTTATGCTTACCCATGTTCAGTAAAAATTTTCTGTCTAATTCGAAACAATAATATTATCTATTTCGATTCACTGGAAAGATATTCAACGCCGCAAACAACCGATACGATTATCTTTTCACCATTAGTAATTTCCGGACTTGAGCAGGGAGTTTATCAATGTTCAATGTGGGTAAGACGCGAAAATGACCTGGTAACAACCAATGACTATCAATCAGTAATATTTTCAATCCTTGACCCCAACAGTATTACTGAAGAAAAAATATCACCAATTATTAACCCACATCCCGGTTTAATAATCAGCATGTATGATGTCTCGGGAAGAATAGTAAAAACAATTACCACTAATAACTTTCGTGTTTCCAATATCTGGTTTAATAATATCTTACCGGGCGTATATTTTTTGCAGATTGATGGGAAGCATACAAAAAAACTAATAATTTTACCGAAATAAAAAGGAGTAGCAATGAAAAAAACATTAATATTTGGAATATTATTAATAAATTTTGCCCAAGTTCTCGCGACGACCAAATTCAATTGGGGACAAAATAACTACATTGGATTTGAAGAAAATCTTGGGCAAATAACCGATATGGCAAACCAACCGGTTTCGTCAGTGTTATTTCGGCTAAGCCTTCCAGATTATAGTATCTTTTTGACTGAAGAAGGCATTAGTTTCGTGCCATATAAATTCCAGCAAGACCAAATTAATTTTGCACGTTTTGATATCCAACTCGTTGACGGCATAATTGATAAAAATAAAATTGACCGGCTCAATGAAATCTCAGGTTATAATAATTATTATTTAGCCCATTGTCCTGACGGTATCCTATTTGTTAAGTCTTATCAGTGTCTTAAAATTAAAGATATCTATCCGGGCATAAACTGGGTGTTACGCTATGGTGATAAATTACATCAGGAATTCGAAGTATTACCAGCTGCTGATGTCAGTCAGATAAAATTAAAAGTAAAATGGGCAGATATTGAAATTAAAAACCAAAAAGAAATAATCTATTCGACCCCACTGGGCAAAATTAAAGAAGGCGAAATTTTTGTACATGAAAAAGACGGAAAAGTTATCCCAACAGCATACAAAATATCTGATGATGGATATATTACATTTGAGATAAACAAATATGATAAATCCGACACTCTGCTCATTGACCCACCGTTTGAACGGTTATGGGCAACTTATTATGGCGGAACTGACCAGGATAATTGCGATGGCTCTCGAGAAATTGGGGCGATCACTACCGATAATTCTGGCAATATTTATGTTACCGGATTTACCAAATCCTCCAATTTCCCAACTCAAAATCCCAGTGGCGGCGCTTATTTTCAAGGCACAAATGCCGGTCAAATTGACGCTTTTATTTTGAAATTTTCTAACACCGGACAAAGAGAATGGGCAACATACTATGGCGGAACCGCAGATGATATTGGCATATCAATTGCCACCGACTATTTAGCAAATGTATTAGTTACCGGCAATACTTTTTCGTCAAATTTCCCAACTTATAACCCTGGTGCCGGTGCTTATTTCCAAAATACAAATGGCGGTTCGGCAGATGCTTTCGTCTTAAAATTTAATAATAACGGCATAAGACAATGGGCAACTTACTACGGTGGATATTCGAGTGATGTCGGTTATTCAATTACTACTGACGGTGCCGGTAATATTTTTATTACTGGCAATACCTATTCCTCCAATTTTCCAACATATGATGCTGGCGGCGGTGCTTATTATCAAAATAGCCTGGCTGGTGGATTATTTGATGCATTTATTTTGAAATTCAATAATGCCGGTATCAGACAATGGGCAACATATTATGGCGGAAATGATGAAGACCATGGCTATGCAATTGCCGCTGACGCAAATGGTAATATTTTTATTACTGGCATGACCCGTTCAACTAACTTTCCAATTCTTGATGCTGGTAGCGGTGCTTATTTCCAATCAAGTATATTAGGATATCGCACGGTTTTTATCTTAAAATTCAACAATAATGGCATCAGACAATGGGCAACTTATTACGGTGGAAGCACTAACGATTATGGTCGCGCAATTACTACTGATTGTTTAGGAAATGTATTTGTCAGCGGTAATACTTCTTCGACCAACTTTCCAGTATATGATGCTGGCGGCGGTGCTTATTTTCAAGCAAACAATGCTGGTAGTGATGATGCCTTTATCTTAAAATTCAACAATAATGGTGTCAGACATTGGGCAACTTATTATGGCGGTAGTTCTGGAGATATTGCTCGGACAATTACCACTGATAATGTTGGGAATATTTTTATCGCTGGTAATACTTTATCCTCTAATTTCCCAACTTATAATCCAGGCAGTAGCGCGTATTATCAAGGTAGTCTGGCTGGTGGTCATGAAGCGTTTATTTTGGGATTTAATAATGCCGGCATCAGACTGTGGGGAACTTTTTATGGTGGTGGAAGTACTGATTATGGAATGTCCATCAAAACTGATGCTTCGGGTAATATCTTTGCAACTGGATTTACGCTCTCAACGAATTTCCCTACTTATAATCCGGGTGGTAATAGTTATTATCAGGCAAATAATGCCGGCAGTTATGATGCTTATATTTTAAAATTTGCCAGTGCCGTAAGCGGCATTGAAGAAATTAAGCAGATGATTAGTACCAACGACTTTCAGTTAAATCTCCAACCCAATCCGTTTAAAACTCAAAGTATCATTCGTTATTCTATTACGGTTAATGAAAAAGTTAACCTCTCGGTATATGATGTTTCTGGTAAATTAGTCAAAAATTTAATAAATGAATTCCAAAATGCTGGCGAATATAAATTTGTTTGGAATGGCAAAGACGAAAATAACCAAAAAATTACAAACGGTATTTACTTTTTAATATTAGAAACGCCGACAAGAAAATTGCCCAAGAAATTAATTTTATCAAAATGAATGTTTTATAAATCCGACACCCAAAATTCGCTAAGTTTATATTCAAACCCTTCTAGTTGGCACTCAAATTATGCTTTAAAGATTGACTTGAGATAAAACTTAAAATAAAATAGTATTATGTCATTACGCAATTGGGGTATAGTATTATTCGTTTTAATTTTAGATTTCTCAAGTCTTTGGGCGCAGAATCCATTAAAGATTTATTGTATTGATGTCAATCAGGGCAGTTCAACTCTGATTGTCTCCCCTGCTAATAAAACTGTCTTGATTGATGCTGGTGAAGTAATTGGTAACTATGGTGACTCAGTTTATCGGTTTATTAAAAGTCTTGGAATAACTCATCTGAATTACACGGTTGCCACGCATTATCACTCAGATCATATCGGTGGATTTCCAGTTGTGATATGTTCATTAAGTGGCGGCGCTAACAATGACTCGATACTAAATTATTGCTATGACCGTGGCGATATCGATACTTTTTCCTCAATACCATTTTTTAACTACCGAAATGTTGTTGGTGCTAAACGGCGGACAATTGGATTAGGTGAAACAATTAATTTAGGCGGCGGGGTAATCTTAATCTGTGTTGTCAAAAATGGTAAAGTCGTTAATAACGATAGTGTAATACCTTTACCTGCCAATTCTGACAATGAAAACTATCGCTCAATCGGCTTTGTATTAAAATATGGCTTTTTTGAATTATGGATAGGCGGTGATTTAACCGGCCCGGGTGGCGAAAGAGATGTTGAAACTAAAGTCTCGGTAGTTACTGGTGATGTTGATATTTATATTGCCAATCATCACGGAAGCCGTTATAGTTCCAGCAGCACTTTTTTAGACTCACTCCGTCCAGAAAGAGCAATAATTTCTCAAGGCACTGTACCCAACAATTACGGTCATCCGCACCAAGAAGCGATTAACCGGTTGGTCGCTAGAAATTGTTATATTTATCAATTAAATGAGAACCCGGCTGGTGGAACATTTCTTGTCCCTGATTCTGGTAGGATATTAAACACGACTGCTGAAATCACAGTCAACAACTGGCAATATTTTGTTAATGGCGATACATATTATATTGACGGCGTCCGACGCGATGGTGAAGTGCTTTCAATAATTGCACCCAAAGATACAATTGCTGAAGGCACAATCATAACTCCGCAAGTAAAAATTAAAAACTCAGGCAATATAATTGAATCATTCCCGGTCAGATTAAAAATTGGTAGTGTCTATAATAAAACAAAAACTATTTCTAATCTTGCACCCAATGATTCAATAATTGTCAGTTTTGATACAACCTGGTTTGCGACAAGGGGAAATTATCAAGTAAAATGTTCAACTGAAGTTTTAAGAGATACCAATAAAAGTAATGACTGTAAAATTGCAAATCTAACTGTTGCCTTTTACGATGCGGAACTTAAAGATATAATCACACCCACAATCAATGACACTTTTTATACCAATGAATCAATTGCACCAAAAGTAGTTATCAAAGACAATTCCGAATATTCATCGCCGACATTTTGTAAAGTCTATTGCCAGCTAAAAGGTGTTATTCCAATTTATTTTGATTCCGTGTTACAGCTGTTTTCGCCAGGTAATATCGACACCATTACTTTCCGTAAGATATCATTAGCTGGAATTAATGATGGTGTTTATAAGTGTTCAACTTGGGTTGTTCGAAATAACGATTTGGTTCCAAGTAATAATGTAAAATCTGCGTTGTTTTTTATTAGCAATCTAACATCTTTAGGCTGGCGCAAATTAAGAGATATTCCGGGTAATAAAGGTGTCAAAGCCGGTGGCGCGTTAGTTGCCGGTCAACAAGACAAAATTTATGCCTTAAAAGGCAATAATACCATTGAATTCTATCGGTATGATGTTAATAGCAACTCTTGGCAAAGTCTGGAATCAATGCCGATAAACCCCAGCAATCATAAAAAAGTTGGTAAGGGTGCCGCATTAACTTATAATCAGTTTTCCAATCCAAATATTATCTATGCTACAAAAGGCAATAACACTCTTGAATTCTGGGCTTATGATGTTACAGCTAATGTTTGGTCACCAAAATCAGCTATCCCTGCTGGTATGAAAAATGTTAAAGGCGGCGCCAGCATTGCTTTGATTAAACAGGGAAATCAAACCTATGTTTATTTATTAAAAGGCAATAAAACAAATGAATTTTATCGTTATCATTGTCAAGCTAATACTTGGACGGATGTAAAACAGCCACCGCTTGGTCCGGATGTAAAATCTTACAAAGATGGCAGTTGTATTACTGCTGGTCCTAATAATAAATTATATCTGTTGAAAGGCGGTGCGAAATTTAATGAGTTTTACTCTTATGATATCGATGCTGATACTTGGATAACATTAGAGAGTATTCCCCGTTACAGCGCATTGACCAAAAAGAAAACCAAAATAAAAGATGGCGCGGCTTTATGCTGTGACGGTATTAATGTTATTTATGCAATTAAAGGCGGAAACAGCCAAGACTTCTGGCAATATGATATTGATTCTGATCAATGGGCAGAATTAGATACCATACCAAGAGGATTGGGCGGTAAAAAAATTGGAAGTGGTGGTGCGTTATGTTATCTTAACGGCAAAGTGTACTTGTTAAAAGGTAATAAAACCTTTGAATTTTGGGAATATACACCTTTAACTGATTATAAGCTTACTAAAACAGATTACCAGACGATGTCATGCCTTAAAAAGCAGAACGTGCTAAATAACGAACGAGAAACCAAAGTGAGCACTGTAAAAATTTACGATATTTCCGGACAATTAGTTAAACAACAAACAGGAATTTTTAATGAACGGTCTGCTCAAAATTTAAAGCCGGGAATATATTTTATTCAAATTCAACCATCGTCAACTAAATACCCCCAAACAAACAAAAAAGTAGTTGTTTTACCTAAGTAAGAGTAAGGTTGACATTATTACCACCGCTATTATTCTTTTCTTGTGCCATTAGTTATTATTGTCATCGGCGCCTCGGGCATCATTGCTCAGGTCATTTTGATCCGAGAATTACTTGTTAGCTTTCAAGGCAACGAATTTTCTCTCGGCTTTATTCTTGGTAATTGGTTGTTTGCCGAGGCACTTGGTTGTTATCTTGCCCGACGCATAAAATTTACTATTCAGACCTACAATCTATTATTCCTGCTATTTGCATTTCTATTACCAATTTTATGCATTTTTGCCCAAATTATCCGACCAGTCCTCGCTGTCTTACCAGGTGAAATCATTACATTTCCAACAATGTTTATTACTTCTTTGCTAATACTACTACCAGTTGGTCTGTTACATGGAGCTTTATTTACTACTACCAATACTTATTTAGCAGCAACTAAAATTTTTAATATTAATGAGCAAAAAATCCCCGGTTATGTTTATACATTAGAAAATCTCGGCACGATTATTGGTGGTATAATTATTTATATCATCTTAATTCCTTATTTAACATCTTTGTCGATTACTTTAGCGGTTTCAATATTAAACATTCTTATTATTTTATACCTGACGCGAATTACCATCGCTCGCACTGGCTTAAATAAAAGTTTCTTAATTTTGCTGTTAATTGTTTTAGGACTTTTACTCGTTTGCTCGCCTAAAATTGAACATTGGGCAATTAGTCGTAATTTTCCAAGAATCAAAACTATTTATACTACCAATACTCTCTACGGCAAAATTACCGTAACTGAACATGAAGAACAGTATACATTTTTATTAGATGGCATTCCATCAATTATCACGCCTTATCCGGAACAGACTTTTGTAGAAGATTATGTCCATTTCCCTTTACTCATCCATCCTAATCCTAAAAAAATATTGGTAATCGGTGGTGGCGCCGGGGGAATATTATCACAGATGCTTAAACACCCAATTGACCAAATCTATTATCTCGAACTCGACCCATTTTTGATTAAAACAATTAAAAAATTTCCAACACCACTTACCGTTCAGGAATTATCTGATGAACGAGTAACGGTTATCAATACTGATGCGCGAATGTTCTTTGAAAGAACAACGATTAAATTTGACCTGATTTTTGTCGGCTTTTTAAATGCCCTGACTTTACAGACCAATCGATTCTTTACCGAAGAATTTTTCTTAACCTGTAAAAATAGACTAAATCCTGATGGAATATTAGTCACAATTACACCAGGTTCTTTAACTTATTTAAGCCCAATAATGAGTAATATTATTAATATTCGTATAAATACCTTAAAATCAGCATTTCCATATGTAATAGTCATACCCGGTGATTTCAATTTATATCTTGCTTCATCAGATGAACGAGCGATTTTTCTGAATGCTGAAAGCTTATATGCCCGACTTGTCGAACGACAAATCAGTTCTGATTTGTTCAGTCTTGGATATATTCAGTATCGGACCAGTGAATTTCTTTTAGCAAGATTCTGGCATACACTCAAACAGTCAGTTAGCACCAACTCGACGATAAATAAGGATGGTTTACCTCAAGGTTTATTTTATAATCTCTACTATGCCAATACCATTGCTAATCCAAAACTCAGTAAATTATTTTCAGTGATTCAGCAAACTCACTTAAAAATTATATTGATTATCACAATCATTATCTTTATGATTTTTTTATTGTTTAGAAAAAGTTATGGTTTATCGCTTTATCTACCATTGGCGATATTTACTACCGGAATGGTTGCAATGGTCTTTTCGCTGGTATTATCACTTGGCTTTCAAATTCGTTATGGCTTTTTATACTATCAGATTAGTATTCTTTTAACTACCTTTATTACCGGCACGGCAATCGGTGGTTATATCAGCAATCGCTGGTTACCGGAAAAAATAAAATATTTTTTACTTTCAGAATTATTTATAATAATTTTGTTAATCATCTTTGGTTTAACTTTACAAAATCAGTCAGTTCCGAAAATTATCGGGGCGCAGATAGATTTTTTTATCTTATTATTTATTTCAGGTTTTCTGGTTGGACTACAATTTCCCTTAGCGAACAAACTTTTGAAAACATTATCAATCACCCTTAAAGTCAGTAAACTATACACTGCTGATTTATTAGGCGGGTTTCTTGGGGCGATAGCCATACCGGTATGTTTAATTGCAGTTATCGGAATTTTTCAAACAATCGTTTGGGCATTATTGCTTAAAATTATTAGTATCTGTTTGGTGTTGACAGGCATAAGTTTTCGAGTAGAATAGTGGTATGCTTGCAATTATTCTATCCTGGCTATTAATTGGACAAGATATCGAAGCGATCTTAAGTATTGAAAAACCAATTAATCCTCAGGAATATCAACTATTACCCGGGGATAAGTTATTAGTAACGATTGTTGGCAAAGTAACATATTCTTACAATACTTTTGTAACCTATGAGGGGAAAGTTCAAATAAAAATCCCCACTGGGACTATATCGACAATTGATGGTAAAACAGTACCGCGATATGATGCCGTGGATATCGTGAAAGTTTCGGGGTTAACACTTGTCCAAGCCCAAGATACCCTAAACCAAGTGTTTCAACGTTATCTTCGCGATGTTTCAGTAAAATTGAGTTTAGTTGGCATTAGAACCGGAATTGTTTTGGTTACTGGCGAAGTGCAATTTCCCGGTGCCTATGATGCAACCCCGATTGAACGAGTTTCACAGTTAATAAAAAAAGCAGGTGGCATAACGCCCATCGGGTCGAAATCTCATATAAAATTAATTCGTAAAGATAGCCTTTACAGCGAAATAAATATTGAAAAATTTGAAATAGACGGTGATTTGACAAACAATCCTTATGTTGAATCCGGGGACATTATTTATGTTCCGGCAGTAACTGGAATGGTCACAGTCAAAGGTGCAGTTTTTGGTCGCGGTGAAAGCAAATTACGCGCATCAGCCCTAACTACTGAAAAAGAACGCATTTCCGAAGGTGTCTATGAATTAAATCCTAATAACCGCGTTAAAGATATGATTGTGAAAGCCGGAGGACTCACGCCCTGGGCAGATTTGAATTCGGCATATATTGAACGTTTAGCGACAGAAACAGGCACAAGAATAAAACTACCAGTAAATTTATTTAAATTATATTTTGAAGATGATACCACTCAAAATTTAGAAATGAAAAATGGCGATATATTAGTAATACCACCACTAAATACCCTTGTTTATGTTCAAGGAGAAGTAACTAATCCCGGCGCGTTTCTTTTTACGCCCAATTTACATAGTGCTGATTATATCGGTCAGGCGGGCGGACCAACCAATTATGCAAATATGAGGCGAGGATATATAAGAAGAGGGAATAAAAAGCTTTCAATTAAACCTAATCCGCTGGTTGAACCCGGAGATATTATCTTTATACCGCGGCAAACTTTTAAATGGTGGCAAGACTATGCGACGGTAATAAGTGCCATTGCAGTGCCGATTGCAACTGCGCTAATCTATTTGAGAGTTTCCCAATAATCGATAAAGTTCTTTTCTTTTGGCTTCCAATAGCTCAATATCTTTGTTTAAATATTCAGCAGCAGTAATTATTGCTACTTTGCGAAAATTGTCTGCGGAATTTAATCGTTGTTTTACTTCTTTAAAAAAATCAAGATAATGTAGATCTCGAGTTAAATGGTGGTCGATAATAAATGTTTTAACTTTGGTCTCTTTGATAATCCTGGCAGTGTGAGTAATTGAATTAAGCCAAGCTGATTCCGAATAACGATAACCTTTTAAATACAATGACGGGCCATCACAAATAATAATCTCTGGATTGTTTTCGAGAATAAAATTTAATTGCTGTTCATTAGGAATGCCACAAATATCTGAAGTAAAAATTACTTTTTCTCTATCATCAGCAATCAATATTTCAAAAACATAACCCGAATAATCATTGGCTCCATGATAAACTGCCGGCGAACACTTGATTGTTATGCCATTAAAGTTAAAAGTGTTGCCATCGCCAATTTCAATTTTTTTAGCGAAGGGCGTAATTTTCTCTAAAAATATATTAGCACGTAGTTTTTGGTTATAGTTAATATTTTCTGAGGGATGTTTTATAATACAAATTTTATCTTGATATAGTTCTGGGGCTTCGGGATTATGATGGTCATAATGATAATGAGTCACGATGATAATATCAGACTTTTGGGTAAACTCTGCAATTGCTTGCCAATGTTCATCTTTTCTTTTCAGTTCTTTAGGATGTGGCGGTAAATTGTATCGCAATGGCGAAAGCCGTACTGAAGGGTCAATGATAATCTTGAGAGCGTCTATTTCAACATAAGTCGCCATTGAACGAGTGCCAAGGCTATCAAAGGCGATCGGGATAATTTTCATTAGTTAAAAATTTAGGGTTTATCTAACGATAATAGAAGAATTTTAGTTTTTGTTTTCGTATTCTAAAATCTGCTGGTTACGAATTTGGTAACGACCTTTTAAGAATTTTTCTTTTAAGAAAACCTCAATAATTTTTTTGGCTTTTGCAAACGAGACAAATTCGGCCGGCAGTACCAAAACATTTGCGTTGTTATGTTGTCGGGCTCTAACCGCCATGTCCGGCAAAAGACATAACGCTGCGCGGATTCCCTTAACTTTATTAGCTGAAATTGACATCCCAATACCTGAACCACAAATTAAAATGCCATATTTAATAAACGGCGGTTTAGGATTTTTAACTCCGAGAATGTGGTTTGATAGTTCAAAGGCAATCAACGGATAATCAGCCCGGTCCTCAGAGTTGACACCAAAATCAATAACTTGGTAATTGTGTTTTATAAGAAACGCTTTTAATTTCTCTTTTAATTGATAACCCCGATGGTCGGCACCAATGCCGATGGTCTTAATTTTATTTGACACTTGTTAACCAGCCGTATTTATCGGCTCTTTCACCATTGATAATGGCGAAAAACTCTTTTTGAATTTCTTTGGTAATTTCGCCAACACCGCCTTTGCCAATGGTAATCCGATCAATGGAACCAATCGGCGTAATCTCCGCCGCACTGCCGGTGAAAAATACTTCATCAGCAATATATAAAAACTCCCGTAAGAACATCGATTCAATAACTTCATAACCTAGATCCCGTGCAATCTTGATGACTGAGTCGCGAGTAATCCCAGGAAGAATTGAGGCATGCAATGGTGGGGTATATAATCGTTTGTCCTTCACAACAAAAATATTTTCACCCGAACCTTCGCTCACAAATCCAAAAATATCCAAGGCAATTCCTTCAACATAGCCGTATTTTAGCGCTTCCATTTTAATTAACTGTGAGTTCATATAATTGGCG
Organism: Caldifarciminota bacterium; assembly: GCA_039801485.1. Lineage (GTDB taxonomy): Bacteria > Hydrothermota > Tepidihabitantia > Tepidihabitantales > CAIPLT01 > JBDRUR01. The sequence continues at coordinate 22,149 of JBDRUR010000008.1, read as the reverse complement.
CAAGTCTTTGCCATCGCTGGAAAGGTATTTGGTGCCATTCGGTTCCAAGACGAGACCATGACATCAACGCCTTTTTCGGTCGAGCCGCTACCCAAATACGCCCCCCAATAAAATGTTGAAATTGCAACACAGACCGGACAATTAAATGGATTAACACCTAATTCATTATAACCGCGATAAACTAACGGACGGATATAACATTCTTTCTGTTCGTTGGCTTTAATAGTATCAATTACTGCCTGATTAATTTCATCTTTGGTAAATGGGATATCCATCCGATAAATCTTTGCCGAATTAAAGAGCCGGTCAGTGTGGTCTTTTAATCGAAAAATTACCGAACCTTTGGACGTATTGTAGCAACGCAGACCCTCAAAGACACCGGTGCCATAATGAATTACATGAGAGTTGATATGAATTTTAGCATCATCCCAGGGCACAAGTTTACCATCCATCCAAATATACTTAGCCTTTTGTAAGGGCATGAGTGCCTCCTTTATTTGCTTTATTTAATTCTATAACTTTCACACCTAATATCAATCTTAAAATGGCGGCGAAGGGATTTGAACCCCTGACCAAGAGATTATGATTCTCCTGCTCTACCAAACTGAGCTACACCGCCGATTTGAGTTAGACCTTACTTACCGCTTTCATCATTTTCATATTCTACTTAGTTATTTATAGATGTCAAGATTGTAATGCAACATGTCCAAGAGATACTATACAGTTTATGAGATTTTAATTTTGCTGACACCTTTTTGTGTAAAAATCAGTCTATATATAATATATAGGGTTGAAAAAGAAATTGAACATTGTATTTAAGAATACGGTAAGGTGGCATGCCCTGATAGCACTCAGGGAGTGAGCCTTATGCTTAAAATCGTTCTCAGAACTAAAAACAGCATTGACTTCAGATTAAAGCCATAAATCGGTCAGAGTCAAAGACGATGAATGGTTGTTGGAATAATTGTCAGCACGAGCCAAAGCTACCCACTTAGAACCGAAGCCAGAATAGCGTTAAGCAGGGGTCTCAGAATGGTATTGAGAATTGGTTTAAGGACCGATGCGAGGATGAAGGTAAACAAAAAATATTCTATGTAATCGGGAGCCATTTTCATTCCGTCGTCATGCTGTCATTGCGAGCCCCGATTCTTTTTCAGGGCGTGGCAATCTCCGTCCCGATAATATTGAGATTGCTTCGGCTTTGCCTCGCAATGACACATAGAAAGTATGACGTCGTCCACTCCGACTATGCGTCGCAATAAGCAATGACAAAAGTATATAAAAAAATCGGGGGCATTGTATGCCCCCGGTAAGAAGTTTATAGCTGATTATTGGACAATCAACTTAACTTTTGCGCTGTTAGCCGAAGTCTCGCACTTCACAAAGTAGATGCCCTTTGCCAATTTCTCAGCCGAAAGCACCAAGGTGTAATTACCAGCAACAAGATGCTCATTTACCAAGGTCTTAATCAATCTACCCGATGCATTGTAGAGTTTGATTGTCACATCACCAGAATTTGGTACCGTATAACGGATTGTCGCAAGTCTGTTAAATGGATTTGGTGAGATCTCAAAGTTGAAATGATAAGTGGTCGTAGGTTTTTCTATTGTCGCAGATACCACAGTTGTTGGTTTTGAGGATTTGATGCTCGACGCATAGCACCAGAAATCAGGCTGTTTGTTGCCGACTAACAACCAGATTTGTCCCGCAGCATATGCCATTGCGGCACCAGTTTTTGGTGCGTGCTTTTTGTCTGTGACCGGAATTGGCTCTTTCATTTCCCAGACACCAGGTTCACCCGGCGTATATTGCCAGAAACAATCAGTGCCACCACCTTTAACCGCATAAATCACATTGCCATCTGATGCCATACAACCACCAGCTTTTACCAACACCTTTGCCTTAAAGCTGCCAAATACTGTATCAGGCTTCGGTAATGTCTCTTTGGGAGTCCAATTAGTACCATCAAACGCATAGAATAAGTTGTCTTTGTCGCCACCCTTTAACGCATAAATCTGACCATCACATACCGCCAGACAACTGCCATCCTTCCACACCTTGGTATAAGAACCAAGTTCTAATGGCGCACTTGCTGACCAGTGTCGAGTTATAGTATCAAAAACATAGAAGTTGTTGAGATCGGTCTTTTTCTGAGCACCAGCCAACAGATAAACCTTGCCGTTCATAAATGCCAAAGCAGTTCCGCCTTTGACACCTTTGGGTACCGGTATTGATTCTTCTCGTGTCCAAGTGCGGGTTGTTAGGTTAAATGACCAGAACTCACGGGTGCCGTTACCACGAGTCGCATAAATCGTATTAACACCATCATAACATAATGCCGCACCTTTGCCTGGGAATTTCTTATTGATTCTTGGCGGACTATCAATTGGATACTTATAACCAAATGGTAATGATTCATTATCAGTATATGTCCAACCAACACCAATTGTATACTTCTTGAACTTATTGGTCTTGGTGCCAACAAATGCATATAACTCATCACCAACACCAACTAACGCACCGCCCTCTTTGATAGCATTTGCCACTGAAGTTTCAACCGGTTCTTTTTGAGTCCAGCCGGGAATTCCAAAATAGTTAATAGTAGTATTGGTTAATACTGCTGGATTATAGTCAAAGACAATTGCTGCTCGGTTTTCGATTGTTGGGCCGGTAGCATTCTCATATGGTTTTACTGTGTATTTTACAAAACCATGACTTCCGGCTTCGTCACTGGCACTATCCGGTAAATTAATATTAATAAATCGCCAGAGTAAGACATTGCCATTTTTAGCAAAAACCGTATATGGATGACTAGTGGCAACTAATATTACAGTTGATGGGTCTAAATCATTATCTAAAGTATCGGTGATTTCAATATCAATTGCTGGTGCAGTGCCAACATTCTGGAAACGGACAAAATATTCGAGTTCAGTGGTCTGGGTTATCAAGCCTTCTGGGGTTACTGATTTTTCATTCGGGTCATATGAGCCAACAACAATCTCAGTTTCGTCATCGTAGTTATCTTCCGGGTTAAAATCGCCAGTCAATGGCTCAATATTAACTGCCGAATGTAACTGGGCGCCGATGCCTAAAGATGTCGGAATATAAACCTCTACCCATAGCCATTCAATGGCGCAAGGTATCACTGAACCAACATTCCATGTGACTGTGCCACCATAACCAATGCCATTATAAATTCCACCACTTGAACAATTGACATACATGACTTGTGTAGGTATCGTGCAAGTAACAACGACATTATTAACCGTAACTGTGCCTTTATTTTCATAAGTAATGTGATACTTCTTGTAAATACCTGGTCGTGCGACCCCACCGCCGATCCCGCAAGCCAGGTCCTGAATCTCGGTAGAAGCGTGATTGCCAAAATTTGAATCGCTGACATTGGGCACAACATTATCTAAAACGACAGTATAAGTGCCATTTATTGGACATGTCTGTTGCCAATAATTCTTTGTCTCCTCGCTAACCGTATAAGTGCCGTAGGGTAAATCAGTAAAAGTATACTCGCCTAATGAATTGGTCTTAGTAAATATCGGACCAGGGTCAAGTCGGATTGTCCAATTAGGAATTCCATAATCTTCGGGATCTTTTTGCCCATTACCATTAATGTCATTAAATTTAATGCCGCTAATTGAACACTCCAATCCTTCGAGTTCATAGCTACCACAAATAAAGATGTTTCCTAAATCGTTACAATCGATAATATTTAATTGCCGTTCAAAAACATTATAAACCAACCCATTTTGTACTGATATTCCATCATGTTCTTCGCAATCGCAATCACTAAAATCTGCTAAAAATAACGGAATTGTTGGATAAGTTGCAACATCATAGATATAAAGACCACCCCAAGCCGTGTAAGCATAATCACCGGAAAGCTCTAAGGTCCAAGCACAATATTCTTCAGGTTCGAACTTATAACGACCAGCAATATAAATACCACCTGTTGGGTCATAGACATCGAAAATTCTTAGCCCGTGACCAGTGATGTAAGCATAGTTATTATTAGCCCAAACATCATAACTGCGAGTATTAATTGAACCGATCCTGACCGGCGATTGCGGCGTTGAAACATCAATGATTGTTGTTGCATAATGGTGGGTTAAATATATTAAATTATTATTAAGATAAAGCCTTGATGTCGATTTAGTATCAAGTGGAAAATAACCAATTCTGGTTGGATTTGACGGCGTTGAAATATCAACAATGTGCAAACCTGGCTCCCAATGCGTTACTGAAACATACGCAAGATTGTTCCGAACCGTTATGTCCGATGCAAATCCATAATAACTACCAATTGAAACAATGTTTGATGGCATGGTGACATCAAGAATCAAAAATCCATAAAAGCCACCAACGACATAAGCATAGGTATTTAATACTGTTTGGACAGTAAACACTTTTCGGGCATTTTCGCACACATAGGCTCCGACTTCATAAGGCGGTGTCATTTCAGATACATTAATAATTCGCAAACCAGCATCGCGACAGGCAACATAAGCGTAAGGATAGATAACCGAAACACCAAAAGCACTATCGGGTGTAGGATAATTACCGACCTCCTGAGGATGTTCTGGGTCTAAAATGTTAATTATCCGTAAGCCTGACGCACCATTGGCTAAATAGGCATAATTGCCGGATACATAAATATCATAGACCCGTTCGCCGGTAACATTGTAATAAGTAAAAGTATCAGGATTTGTTGGAGTCAATAAGTTAAAAGTGAAAAGCCCATGATAGATACCCTTCCAATCTGCGCCACAATAACCAACATCACCAACAACATAAATTGGGTCAAGACCGACTTTGCCCCAGCGGCCAATTTGTGGCGGTCCAAAATCCGAGCAATCAATAACCCTCAGTTCATCTTGGTAAGTATTATAAACAAAATTTCCTTGAACCGAGATGGCGTCAATTTCATAAGAATAACAATCATCAAATGAACTCGCAATGAACGGATTGGCTAGACTAGTAATGTCAACGACATATAAGCCATCGCCAGCAATATAAGCATAATTGCCGAAAAACTCAATGGTATGACCGCTGGCTTCAACCTCATCACTTATAAGTTGTAAATTATCCGGGTTAGAGACATCGACAACGAATAACGTGTTATCACCACAGACATAAGCATAATTTGAACGCACACACACATCCCGCGGCAAATCAAGCTCGATATCGCCCCTCCTTATGGGCTGGTCAGGATTACTAACATCAACCGCAACTAAATTTTGAAATCCCTCAATCACATACGCATAACTACCTAAGACAAATACCGAATAACAGTTTTCTATTTCCAAAACACTCCTGGTAATCGGATTCTCTGGAATTGAGACATCAACAATTCGTAATCCGCCGGGCTCAAAATGGGCAATATAGGCAAAATTGTTTTGAACAAAGATATCACGAACTGTCATATCAGCAAAAGTCATTTCGCTTTTAATTACCGGAAGAATTGGATTAGTCACATCAATAATCCAGAGTTTACTGTTATCGGTTTCATAAACATTACCAGCCACATAAATATAGTTATCACTCTTAAAAATACTCGGACCATAATTTTCTCGTTCTAACGGACCTAAACCAACTTGAGCAACTTCTTTAATATTATTAATATCCGCGACATCAAATATTGTCACAATGCCATGAAATGTCTCGCCGTCATCCATCACCCCGGTGGCATAGGTATAATTGCCATCGGTAACACAACTTAACCAACGTGTTTCAAAGTTTGAGTAAAGCAATTTGGGGACATCCGGATTAGAAACATCAATAATGCCGAGACCATTTTCACAAGCAATATATGCACGATTATCACGAACTCGGACATCAAAACACTCTATTTCAAGACTTCCCCTGAGATTAGGTGTATTTGGATTGGTAATATCGATAATCGCAAATTTATAACAATCTGATATTGCATAAGCAAAATTACCGGCAACGGTTAACTGAAAACACGAAGGAAGCGAAGCGACATAACCAACAGTTTGCAAGTTATTCGGCTGAGCAATATTAACAATCCTAACCCCGCGACGGTCACCAATAATTGCATAATTCCCCTGAACTTCAATATCAAACAGTGTGGTATCCGGAACATCCATTGAACCAATTATCGTCGGGCTTGAAGGATTTGAGACATCAATAACTTTCATTTTCCCACACCGATGACTAGCACCAACAACATACAACTTATTACCAGCTTTGGCTAAACTTAGAATCCAGAAAATTTGGGTCGGAACTTGGCTAACGCGGAAGATGTTACTGGTATCAGCAACATTCAAGACAATTACCCAGCCATTAGGATAAGATTCACCGGCAATATAACAATAATCGCCGTCAACCAAACAAGTCAAAAATGTGGTCGCAAACCTTTTTCCATTATCGCCATTCAAATTTTCAATAGCATTTAACAACTTTTCTTTGCTGAATTTCAGTTCTCCAAAAACATCCATCTTGTTCGGCATCATTTTATAATTTTCCGTAAGACCGGACTCAATCCGTCTTTTAATCTCGATATATTTATGATGATTATTGCTGCTTGATTCATTCATTAATTGAGCATTCAAGTTTAATTTAGTTAGTCTATCGGGTAATTGGGTTTTGCTATTTAATTTATGAATAACAAATTTTTCATCAAGTGGTTTTTTATCAGTTGAGACGATGTTATTCGCGAGCGAAGACGAAACGAATAATATTGCGATGAGTATTAGTATCGATACTTTTTTAGGCATACCCGCCTCCTTTCTTATTAACTTAACAATTTAATTTTAATTTCCGAATTAGTTTTTGTCAATATTCTTATGAAGAAAAATATGTTTTATAGTGCTTTGATTATCATAAAAATAAAAAACAAAAAATAGATTGCTTCTTATTTTCACATTCTCAAAACGGGGGGTAAAACAGTTTATAATTTAGAAATATGTTAAATTAACAAATTCTTGGGATTTGCATGCCTTCGAGTTGCAGAACTGGTCTTAAACTACCGATTTTCGTTTTTAACCAGACGCCGATGCCATGCCGTCGTTTAGTAACTTCGCCGATTACGGCGCAATTTTTGCCTAATGGGTCTTTTTTCATAATGGCAATGAGTTTATCGCGCTCATCACGGTCAGCAATCATTACTACTTTACCTTCATTAGCCATATAAAGTGGGTCAATACCGAGTAACTCGGCAATGCCTCGGACTGATTTTTTAATTGGTATTAGACTTTCGTCAACAATGATACTTACCTTTGCGGCGTCAGCGATTTCATTTAGAGTAGTTGCTAATCCGCCACGAGTGGGATCGCGCATCATGCTAATTTTACATTTTGCTTTGGCAAATTTTGCAACTAAAGAATATAACGGTGCACAATCACTTTTGATTGCGGCTTTTAGTTGATATTCACCTCGGGCAACGACCACGGCTGATTCGTGGTCACCGATACTACCATTAATCAGGACAACGTCACCGATTTTTATATTATTTGCACTCAAAGTTGGATTACGAAAATATTTATGAATTTTTCCAATGCCACAAGTAGTAATAATTAGCTCTTCTTGTTCGCTATCTCTTTCAACTACCTTGGTATCACCGGTCACTATTTTTACTGGAACGGCTTTAGCGGTTTGGGCAATTGAACGACATATCTTATCAAGCGTAGTCAAACTTAAACCTTCTTGTAAAACAAATGAAATTGCAATAAAGATTGGCTTGGCACCTTTGACCGCCAAGTCATTAACTGTGCCACAAATGGACAACTTGCCAATATCACCGCCGGGGAAAAATAATGGCTGGACAACATATGAATCAATAGTCAGACAAAAATCTGGTCTGGTGCTTAACAAATTAAGTTCTGCCGAATCTTCGAGTTTTCCTAAGATCGGGTTCTTAAAGTGTTTTAAGAAAAGTTCTGAAATCAACCGATGCATCTTCCTACCACCCGAACCGTAATCAAGCGTAATATTGTTATCAATCTTCGTCATTTTTAGATTATTTTTTTATATTGTATTTATAATAAGCGGCACAGGCACCTTCGCTGGAAACCATACAAGGACCGATTGGATTTGACGGACGGCATTTACTGTCAAAAAGTTGGCATTGAACCGGTGTTATCAAACCTAACAAAACATCACCACACCGACATGGTGACGGTTTTGGTAGTGGTAGTTTTAGCTTAAAACGCTTTTGCGCATCAAACTGTTGATATTCCTTTGCCAACATAAGACCTGAATTTTTAATTACGCCAAGCCCTCGCCATTCAGCATCACATTTCGCAAACACTTCGTTCATTAATTTCACGGCAGCCCGATTGCCTGTTACTTTAACTGAACGACGATACTGAATCTGAACTGATGTTTTTTTGTTTTCAATTTGCTTTAAGAGTAAGAAGATACTTTCGAGGATATCATTAGGCTCAAATCCCGAAATAACGCATGGTTTGTTATATTTTTGGGCAAGAAAATTATATGGTTTTGCACCGATGATTGTTGAAACATGTCCAGGTAAGATAAAACCATCAATGTTCAATCTGGGATTGGTAGCGATCATTTCCAGGGCAGGAGGAATCAATTTAAAATATGAAATGATGTAAAAATTTTCGATTTTCATTTCTTTGGCTTTTAAAATCGTCGCCGCAATTGTTGGCGCGGTTGTCTCAAATCCCACCCCAACAAATACAACCGGTTTCTTTTCGTTTTGCGCAATTTTTAATGCATCGATTGGTGAATAAATAACCCGAATATCTGAATTCGCCGCCTTTTCTTTTTGCAGAGAGCTCATTGTCCCCGGCACTTTTATTAAATCGCCAAATGTTAAAACGACCGCTTGCTTTGTTTTGGCAAGTTCCACAACCCAATCGATATCCCTTTGCGCCGTTACACAAACCGGGCATCCCGGACCAGAAATTAGCTTAATATTTTCCGGGAGCATTTGTCTAATGCCTGATGACGCAATTACATTGGTATGGGTACCACATACTTCCATAAAAGTTGCTGGAAAATTAAACTGCGTAAATATATTCACTTAGTTTTATTATCGCTACCAATTAAGCTTAATTGTGCCCGAGCAAAATAACTTTCCGGACTTTCTGGATAACTTGATATTAAATTTTCAAAAACATTTCGGGCATTTGTCGTATCTCTAATTGCTTCAAGATATATAATGCCAAGTTGGTAATGTGCCTTAGGGATAAGCAAACTTTTAGGAAATTTCATCATAAATTCTTGAAGAGTCGCTATCGCCTGATTACTCTGATTTTGAGTTAAAAATACTTTACTCAATAACAAATAACCAAACTCAGCAACAATGTTTTGCTCAGCAAGGAGCGGCTGAAGTAAAGCAATGACATTAGCAAATTTGTTAATTTCATAAAAGTATTGAGCGTCAGCAAACTTTTTCAAGACAACCGTGTCGTTTTGCGCTTGAAATAATAAAAATGCCAATTGTAGGGCATCGTTCAGATATGGACTTTTTGCAAATCTGGTTGCCAACTCAAAAATATATCTTTTGCAACTATCAAACTGATGAGTATAAAATAATACTCGGATCTGACCCCATAAAAGTCGGTCACTTAAACAAGCCGTTGGTATTTTCAAGGCCGATTGAAAATCGCCGGCTTGGATAAAAGCGTTCTGCAACGCAAACCAATCCGATTCCGAACCCGATGATTGTTTTACTAACCTTTGATACTTTTTAATTGAATCCGAAGAGGAATAAATGATTGCCTGCCTATCATTCTGGGCATAAGTCATTGTCCAAATTATCCAACAAATGCTCACTATTTTCCCGATTTTCATAGTATTTGAATAATAAATCATTCCTTACTCTCTCTAATTAGTTCTTCAAAATACTTTTTGATTAAAAACTCATATTCTTTAGGATATCCTTCGCGTAATGCTCGGAGTAATTCTTCCCTTAGTTGTTTTTTGCTTTCACCCAATGATTTATCCAGAACAATCTTGGATGGCGGTGGATAGTCTTTGCCAATCTCTCGTTCCCTTTTTTCTGAAAATTCTTTTTGTCTAATTGACCGTTGAGCATCAAGTAAACGATTAATTACCTGTTCCTGTCGTTCGATCGTTTTCCGGGATATGGTTAATTCGGACAAATCCTTCTCGATTTGTTTCATTTCTTCAACTGCTCCCTCAACACTACCGGTAAGGCCGGGCATCTCACCATATTTACCGGATTTCATCTCATTCAATAACTGTTCTAATGCTTGACGTAACTGACTTTGCAATGAGAACAGCCGGTTTAATTGTGCTAGCTGTTCCGCAGTAAGACCACCAGGTATTGGTAAAGGAATCATTCCGCCCATTTGTTGACCTAAAGTCATTTGGTCAGCAGTCAATTGCGAAAGTGCTTCAAGTAACCCTTCTAACCCACCAGCCATCCCGGCTGATTTCTCGGCTTTGACAGTTAATAGTAAAATCTGCCAGGTGACAATATCCAATGAAAAAATAGCTTCTGTTTGCAAGTTTTTTACTGGTGTTAAACTACTTTTAGTATGAATTATCTCTTCTAATAAATTTGCTGCATTGGTCATTAAAGATGCTGACCTTACAATTTCTTTGGTTAATCTTGGCGAAATCAATAACGTTTGTGCTGACAATGCCGCTAAAGATTCAGCGACGATAGTAGTTGCTTCGGCTAATTGTTTTTGCTTTAATACTGAGGCGGATAAAGATTGCTGGTTTTCTAACATTACCTTCTCTTGTTCGTGAGAGATTTCATTTAATTCAATTGCAATTTTTGTTAATTTAGTTGTTAAATACTGGTTTTTATTTTGAGCAAATTTTTCTGAGATATCTTTTAATCGGTCCTTTAACTTTGCTAAATCTGACAATAAATGTTGAGCACTCTTTTTCGCTTCACTCCGTTTGCCTTGACTTAAGTTATTACTGACATTATTTGCTTGTGATGACAATTGCATCTCATTCAGTTCTTTGGCAATTTCGGCTAATTGGGAACGCACAATACTATCTTCAAAATTAAGGCTACTATTTTTAATCTCGTCTTCTAAATCTTTAATCTCGTTCTCAATTTGTTCTTGGGGCGATACTAAATTTGCTAATTTTTCAGCATTCATTCGTGAATTCAGTTGCGATTGCTGTTTATATATCTCTTCGGCTTTCCGTGCCAGTTTATTTAACAATTCTTGTTGTTGAATGTTTTTAAGTAATTCCAAAGCACGCTTTAGTGCTTCTTTCATTTCTTCAGCAGACATTTTAAAATTTTCCAGCTGTTTTTGTAATTCAGGATTTTTTTCCATAAGGGCGGATTGTAATTTTTCAAGGTGTTCTTTTATCTCTTCTGGTAAAATTTCTGATAGTATTTCTGAAATCTCTTTTAACCGGTCGATTGTTTCTTTATCCAGCATTAAATTTGAATATAAATCAGCCATCGTATTTTGAATTTCTTGTTGGAGTTTAGCAATTTCGTTCATTATTCTTTCTTGTTGGGCAAGCAGCGATGACAGTTTTGATTTTTCTTCCCAATCTAAATCCCGATATTTTTGAATGTGCTCAGAAATTTTCTGTAATTCTTTGTTTAATTGCATTTGTGTTTCACTTAATGGTTGCAGTCGTTCAACAGTAGTTTTGCTTTCTTGACTTGCCTGTTCATAAATCTCGGTCAAGGTCGGGAATCGAATTGTATAAGTTTCGCTTTTAGCATGTTTGTTACCCGAAATTGCATCATTGTCATAAACTACTGCATAATAGTCGACCGCCTCACCTGGTAAAATATTTAATTTCGTTAAATCCCAAAAGAAATAGGCAGTGTCTTCTAAACGATTATTGGCTAACTTTGTCCAAATCCGGACGCTTTCATCAGCAGATGCTTTGCGACAATATAACTCAAACCGACTAATGCCAAAATCGTCAATGCCATAAATTCCTACCAAGACTTGCATACTGACCGGCATATCAATATCTCTGCCGGGTAAAAAAATTTTAACGAACGGCATTTCATCAACAGTAGGGACAATATAACAAGTCGGTGATTTACCCTGATAATAGTTTTCGCCAGTTAATATTATGACAAATGAATCTTGTTTGGTAATAACAAAACTCCCTTCAAACTCGTTGTCCCGCACCTTTAGTGATTCCCTTTTATCAGCACTGGTAATTTTCCAGGCAGCAGTTAACGGCATAGTAGCGATGCCATGAAATTCAACTTTTGTGCCCTTAATTGCCTTAATCAATGTGCTTCGGCTCTGCTGTTGGGACAATTTCGTGTATGCCGGATAATGATAGGTAAAATATAAGTCAGTGATTTCAATTGGCTGATTTATCTTGATATAATAATCTGGGGTTTTGTATACCATAAAACCAAGAACAGAATAGATGCCGACATAGTATTCAATCTTTTTTTCGGCTTTGATTGCAACTTCATCCTCACTGAATACCTGCTTATTTATATGTAATTTTGCCCTTAGTGTTTTGACCGGCAAGTTTATTTTGTAATTGATTTTTATGACGCTGTCTTTGTTGACATAAGTATTACCAGGTGAAATTTGGATATCGATTAAATCTTGTTTCGACTTGAATGCTAAATGCCAGCCAAAATCAAAATTCACTGGTTGGAAAAGACGGAACGCAATAAAAGCTAAACACAACCCTAATGTCAAAATACCGACATAAAGAGTCTTTCGATAATTTATAATTTTAATAAGGTTAAATGTCTTAATCTTTTCAGTAATATCTTTAATAGCTGCTTCAATTAATTCTAAAGAATATCCTTCTTTTGTCGGGCGGTTATTTAATTGATCGTAATATAATTCAACAACAGGAAGAAGTTTGTTTTTAATTTCTGGAAAATAGTTTTCAATTTTCTTTGATAATTGCTTAATTGAGATAAAAATGTCTGACTTATAGATAATAATCGTTAAAATCGGAATGAGTAATAAAAGAATTAATTTATTGATAAATAGCCCAACGACAACAAATAATAGGCAAACGAGTATCGATAATAACAACAAGCAAACGAATAAGATTTCATTAAATTGAAATTGTCTTCGTAACCTTATTAATTTTTGATATAGTTCCATTTAACGAAAGAAATTGTCATTGCGAGCTTTTAAAAGTGCGTGGCAATCACCAAGATGAGATTGCTTCGGCTGCACCTCGCAAAGACAAATAGCATGCTCGCAATATCATAGTTGATATATTATTGAACGATGAATTTTGCGATAACTTTTTTCTGGTAATTTTCTAAACTTATAAAATAAATCCCGTTTGCTAAATTGTCAATTGGTAGTTTTTGTTGATAAATACCCGGTCTGATGATATTTGCGTCTTTGATTATCGCAAGAACCTGACCAGTAATGTCATATAGTTTGACTGTCAGTGGCATTGGTTCATTAATGCTGTAGCAAATATTTATGAAGCCTTTTGCTGGGTTCGGATGAACTTCAATATTAAATCGATAATTGCTTTTAACTGGTTGTGAAGAGATGTTGGCAGTCACGGACGACTTATTACTTTGAAACTCTTGGGAAATCAATTTGTCTTCACTACGTGGGAAATATGCCCAACATTCAGTTGTTTTATTGCCTTTTAATAAGTAAACAATACCAGCACCCGCAGTCAAACTGGCACCTGCTTTTGGTAAACCGGTGTATTTCGGAATTGAATCAAGCATACGCCACCGTTTTTCACCCAAACTCTCACGATAACACCAAAATTCGTTACTGCCACCGCCTTTAATTGCATAAATTTTACCATCAGAATAAGTCAAGGCACCACCATCTTTAACTCGGCGTTTATTTAGACTTTTCGGAAGTGTATCACCCGGAAAATGCGACCAAGTATCAGCGCTTATATCATAAAAATAAAATTCGTTATAGCTACTACTACCTTTCAATGCATAAATCTTATTGTCGTTTTCAGCATAAATAATACAAGAACCGGCTTTGAACGGTTTATTATTAGGACCAGCTGGTGCACGGGCTCTAATTTCCCAAGAATCATTGGCAATTGAATAGGCTAAAAATTCAAATTCTTTACTTGAGCCTTTTAATAGATAGATATAACCTGATTCCTGCTTATCTTTTTTGGTATTGAGACCTAAATTTTTGCTGTTAGATAAATGGTAGTTGTTTTTACTCATTGGCGGAACAAAAGTTATGCTACTGCCGGCTTTTAATCCTTTGGTTACGGGCACATCTCTTTTCCTAATCCAAGAATCGGTCTTCGGGTTGTAAGCATAAAACTCATTTGTTTTATTTCCTTTGATCACATAAATTAGCGACTCGCCAAAACAGATTGCCGAGCCTGTTTTAACATTACGCCTTTTAGCGGTATCTATTGGAATAGAAGTTTTAGTAATCCAATCGTAATTTCCAAGAAAATAATAACGAGCATAAAATTCGCGGGTATTATTACCCTTCAACACATAAATACAAGAATCAATTGGACAAAAACAGACCGCACCGCCATCTTTTACTGCTTTTCCACTTGGTTGGATTGGGATATTTGGATATTTAACCCATCCAACTGGCATCAATAAAATCTTAAATTTTCTGGTCTCTGAATATTGTCCAATCGGCTGGACTGCTTTAACCCGCCAATAATAAGTCTCGGGCTCAAAGGTTAAGGAAATTGTATCAACATTAACCGTTTCCGAAATGACGGGTGCTTGAAATAAAGAATCATAAGCAATTTCAATTAGATATGACGACACATTATTAATCGGTTGCCAGGCAAATTGAATCGTGCGATTATATGTCTCAAAGCCATTGGCTGGTGATAAAAGCACTGGACCAAAAGGAATCCATTCTATTGAAAAATCATCGATTGCCCACCAATATTCATTATAACCGCCATACAGGAAACAGATGCGGACATTTGATTGACCAGCAACACTGCTTGTAATATTAATTGTTTTATAACCAGAGTCATTGGTATTAAAATATCTTGCCACCCGAACTGGCCACGTAAACCCACCATTAGTGCTAACTAAAACTACACCGGAATCACGTAGCGACGGATCATAATTCTGATACCAATGCCAATAATGTAAGTTATAAAGCCCTGGACTTGAACAATCAATTCTTGGTGAAATTAACCGCTCAAACTGATTTTCTAATGGACTATAATAGACCATTGCCACCTGACGGACGTTGTCGCCAATTCGAATCGTATCTCGATACCAATCATTGGTGTTCCAAATTGTATCCCGATTGCCGCCTTGAATAATACGCCAACCACCTAATGGCGGATTATCGCCATAAACACCCCAATCTTCATTAAAGTCTTTCTCGTAAGGCGGGGCATAAAATTTGGGCGCAATAAAAGCCTTTTTAACCAAAGTATCGTTATGTTTATTTTCATCATCAGGATAAGCGGTCCAGATTTTAATTGCTACTGTTTCAGAAACAGTCGGTAAAAAATTAGCAAACTCAACATCTTCATTATTGCCGCCACCAATGCCAACCAATACCGATTCTTTATAAAAGATATTCTCACCAACTATTTGATAGAAGACATATAACGATAGCACTTCCTGTGTGACACTGTTATTACGGAAAATCGCTGATACCTGATAAATAGAATCAACAATTATTGGTAATTTGGGCGTTTTGAATGAAACCGGGAAGAAGTCATAAACCGTATCGATGCGTGGTAAAATAACATCATCGATTGCGATGTAAAAATTATTATCACAGGGATAATGAAATGCGACATAAACACTGGCACTATCAATTAAGATCCGATTAAATGGGATTATTCGATGTTGCCAGTCAGTGCTATTGGTGATCACCGTATCAATAATTATTGAAAAATTAATAGTATCTAAACCATTTAAAATCGTATCAACCCTAACTAACAATGTTTCGTAAAACTCCGAAGACGCTGCTCGATACCAGAATATCAGCGAATCATTGGCATATGCCTTAAAGCGCGGTGTGATTAGCCAATCATTGTTCGGTGCTTGTGGACCCGGATCCCAGAGAATGCGGGCACTACCTTCATCCGCAAAATAAACGCTGTTAGTTTTTGACCACTGATTGTTGCCATTGAAGTTAAATATGATCCAACCCGGTGGCGGAAAATCTGACATAAATGTTTCTAAATAGCCACGGGTATAAACAAAACTGTTCGTTGACATCGTATCGTTTGTATGAATCGGGTCTTCGGCAAAAGCGGTCCAGACTTTTATTTCATAATCACCGCTAATGTTGGGAAATTGCCAAGGTGCAAAAGTAACATCAATTGTGTTATTGGGATAAATTGAAGTTTGAGTATTAGCGGTGGTTTCGTAAACAACCGATGGTCCAACAATTTTTAATGTAATTGGTATACCAGCCGGAAGTGTTGTTCTGCCGAAATTTTTTACTGTTGCGGTTATCGTTACTATTGAACTGCCAATAACAATTTTCCCAACCCCGCTAATTTTCGTTATGCCAACATTAGAGTCTACTGGCAGGTAACTAACAACTGCTTCTTGTAGAAAATCGTATTGATTACTTTGCCAAACACCACCGGCCATTCTAATCTCATTACGGGTAGAATCTAAGTTTTCCGAACCATCCGACAACTGATTGACATCTGATGCCAAACCAAAGAAACCAAGCCAGAAATCTTCATTGGGTTGCAAGACAATCGGCGTAGACAATGTCACATAGTTCCAACTCCAATAACCGACTTGCCAACTCGAAATAACGTATAATTGATGATGCAGTGCGATGCCCGGTTGGTGAACACCATTTATGATTGTATCGCGCCAAACGAATAGACTACACAACATTGATAACGAACTCCTTGGCCGATATAGTCCAAATCTAATTACTTTGATTGAACAAGGCGATGCGGCAGTTGGCATCGTTAATCTTGTTGCGTAATAGACTGAATCTCGCGTGTAATAAAAACTTGGGAGTCGGTCATGATTGCGTAGCGTATCAACGTTTGGGTCTGGTAACTGCCGCACAATGAAATTTGTTGCTTGTCTGGGCAAACGAACCAAAGTAGTCTCAACCGCGATTGCCGGCAGCGGTGACAGTTGATTATCCTGCTCGTTAATCCTTACCTTTGAGGATAACAAAAAATCTTCAGCAAACAAATTGATAAAAAGCCCAAAAATCAAAACCTCAAATATTATGAGATATTTTACCTGGCGCATAGTTTTATATTAATAAAATCTCATATTAATGTCAAGCAGTTTTTGACCATTATAAACGCTGTCAACCAAAACTTGACAATCAAATAAATGCATAAGTATAATATATCCTTAAAATGCAAAATGACAACCTCATAATATCCCAACAGATTCAAGAAAATATTAGCCGTCTACAAGAACGAATTGATACTGCCTGTCAACGAGCGCGTCGGTCGCCAAATGAAATCACCGTAGTTGCGGTAACCAAAACCGTGCCAGTTAACAAAATTGAAATTGCGCTCAATGCTGGCATTAAAAACATTGGCGAAAATCGTGTGCAGGAAGCATTAGTCAAGTTCCCAATAATTGGTAATAAAGCTACTTGGCATTTAGTTGGCCATTTACAGACCAATAAAGTCAAAAAGGCATTGGACATCTTTACAATGATTCAAAGTGTTGATTCACTCCATTTATCCCAAGAGATTAACAAACGGGCTTCAGCAATTGCCAAAACTGTGCCGATTTTAATCGAAGTCAATACCTCTCAAGAAGCAACCAAATTTGGTGTTGCACCTTCTGAACTATTTTATTTAGTTGAGCATATTTTACCATTAGACCATATTAAACTTATGGGCTTGATGACGATTGGACCAGGATTGGCAATTCAGGATAAAGAAAAGTCACGGCCCTGTTTTCGTTTGCTCTATGAACTAAAACAAAAACTTGAAGTTAAATTTGGTCTTAAATTACCCTATCTCTCAATGGGTATGACCTCAGATTTTGAAGTGGCAATTGAAGAAGGAGCTAATATGCTAAGAATCGGCACCGCGATCTTTGGCGAAAGACCAAAAAATTAATCTTTATGGAAAGAGAAAAGTTTGAAGCATTTGTCATTGAAGCAATCAAAGACTTGCCAAAATTTTTTAAGGATAAGCTTGAAAATGTTAGCATCATCATTGAAGACTTCCCATCATCAGCAATTCAAGATAAAATGCGAAAAGGACCATATCAACTCCTTGGATTATATCAGGGGGTGCCATTAAGAAAACGGAGTGTTTGGTATCAGAATGTCTTACCTGATAAAATAATCATCTATCAAAAACCAATTGAACACATTGCTAAAACCGAAGATGAAATAAAAACTCTGGTCCGGAAAGTGGTGATGCATGAAATCGGACATTATTACGGACTGTCCGAACAAGAATTAAAAGCCGCAGGTATTTAAGCGCAGTTATGATTGGGGGTATTTATGTCAAAACTTATCTCAACTACTATCATCGGCATTAGAAAAGCAAGTAAATGTGCGATGGCAAGCGATGGTCAAGTAACCCTGGGCGATACCATTGTCAAAGAAACCGCAAAAAAAATTCGAAAGGTATTTAATGATAAAGTGCTTGTCGGATTCGCTGGCTCAGCCGCCGATGCCTTTACTTTATTTGAACGGTTCGAAAATAAACTTCAAGAGTTTCACGGCAATCTACCAAGAGCGGTTGTCGAACTGGCAAAAGACTGGCGTCAGGACCGATTACTCAGAAGACTAGAAGCCTTGCTCGCAATCTTGAATCCAGAACATGCGTATATTGTTTCTGGTTCCGGTGATGTCATTGAACCCGATGATGGCATTGTTGCCATCGGTTCTGGCGGTGCTTATGCATTAGCAGTTGCCCGAGCATTAATAAAACACACTGACCTTGAACCAAAACAGATTGTAACCGAAGCCATCAAAATCGCCGCTTCAATTAATATCTATACCAACCAAGAAATCACGGTCGAAACCTTAGAATAATTAAAAGGGGGCACAATATCAGTATTGGATTTTTTTGGTGGGACATATAGGGTATAGGGTTTTTTTGACAGTATATTGTGCCCCCTCATTCATTTATTAAAATTTTAATAAAAAAATAAATTTTGTCAATAGGAAATTTTTAAAAACTCTCAGAAATTCAAAGATTTAAATGGTAATTAAAAATGAAAATAATGTTGATATTCTAATGGGTGGGTACTGTTTTTAATTTGCTGGTATTCTTGTAATTTTGTTTCAATCCAAAAGTCAATAAGTTCTTTCGGGAAGATATTGTTCACGAGTAGATATTGATGGTCATTTTTTAAGTTGATTTGGGCTTCTGCTAAGTTCTCAGGCAGATTGCTCAGTTTTAGATTGCCTTTTTTTCTGATACCATCAAGACCAGCCAATAAAAATGCTGACAGCACTAAATATGGGTTACAAGTGGCATCACTAACTCGGAATTCGAGTGACATTAAATTTTGCGCATAACCGGGAATTCTGATTGCTGATGTC
Source organism: Caldifarciminota bacterium (assembly GCA_039801485.1). GTDB lineage: Bacteria > Hydrothermota > Tepidihabitantia > Tepidihabitantales > CAIPLT01 > JBDRUR01. Next base: position 2,749 of record JBDRUR010000008.1, on the reverse strand, counting down.
CGGTCAGCAATGTCAATCGATGCTGACTTCGGTGTTTCAAAACTACCGGTTAGCCTTTTATACGAGTTAGTTGTTGGATTGGTAAAAGCACACAACGATGCCAAATGTGACAACACACCGTTGATATAATGTTGCCCCAACAAGCTGATCTCATCTTTTTTGCCTTTAAATAGTGACTTGCCATTTTTTTCTAACCGATGATGAAAATGCATACCCGAACCGGGATGATTATTTAATGGTTTTGGCATAAATGTTGCAAATTTACCAAGCCGATAAAAATAATTTTTCACAAAGTATTTAAGTAAAACAATATTTTGGGCAGTTTTTTCAGCATCAGTAAAGGTCGTCTCAATTTCCATTTGGCTTAACGCACCGCCTTCGTGATGATGATATTTCACTTCAATGCCAGACGCCTGTAACAATTTTACGAGATTATTTCGGTGTTCGGCATAAACATCAAATGGCGGCAAACGATGATAACCACTGCCACTAGCCAAACTATTTTCGTCAGCGACTAACTTAACACCTAAATTATTATCAGCGGTTCTAATTTCTACTTGGGCAAAGACATAAAATTCAAGTTCGGGCAAAAACAAGATCCGATCAACTTTTAACTCACCTTGGATGAGTCGGACGGTTTTTTCTAAAATAAATTTCGGGTCACGCTCATAACGGGTCTTTCTGTCTGGATAGTAAATATTGCCAAATACCGAAAGTGTTTTTGAAGAATAAAATGGGTCAAGGAACGCCGTGGTTTCATCTGGTATTAAAATTAAATCACTTCTTTCGGTTCGTTTAAAACCTTTCAGCGACGAACCATCAAAGCCAATGCCATCCTTTTGTGCCTGTGACCAATATGATATCGGCAATGTCACATGTCTTAAATTCCCCAATAGATCAACATACTTTAAGTCAATAAACTCAACACCTTTAAGATTTATCATAACAAGAGATGATAATTAAAATATCACCAATAGTCAACATCATATCAACAGGTCCAAAAATATCGCATCTTGAATTTCACTTTCCATCTTATCTTGCGTGCGAAAAACACCTTGTAAAATTTTATCAAAATCAGCATGTTGCCCATAACTTAATGATAAAACCACGACCAAGATTGCACAAATGTTTTTGAATTTAGTAGTCAATTCCTATCCCCAATTCTGTTTTTAATGCGGGTTTTAAAGGCGGGGTTTGTTTCCAGACTTTTTTATTCTTGGCAAATGGCTCATTGTATTTATCTTTACCTGCCCCATCAATAAATATGCCAATTGTCTTCATAAAATCCCTTAGGCTACCGCGACTGGCAGTGCTGGAATTTCCCAAAACAATACCTTGATGAGTCACGTATTCATCATTACCAAAAGCATCAACAAACAGTCCCATACCATTGGCATTACCGGCACCAAGACTAAGATTAGGCGCATTATAAAAATCATCGCCGCGATAATCAACCAGCATCCCAAATGAAAAATCGTGACCTGCGCCTTGTGACATATTAATTAAAGAGTTGTATTTATCATCTCCGCAAGAATCAATCAGCACACCGATTGCAAAATGGGCGCAAGCGCCTTGAATATACCAGACACCATTATAAACATCATTGCCTTGAAAATCAGCCAAAATGCCTGTGCCAAACCAATAACCGCATCCTTGACCAAAAACCCCGCAAGAATATTTGTCATCACCTACGCCGTCAATCAACACCCCAACGCCACCAGCCAAAGAATGGCCATCACTAAAATCGGCTCTGACACCAAAACCCATGCCTTGCGATAAACTGACATTATGCTCTTTAGTTTGTGGCGATGGGTATTTTATTGTGTCATCTCGTGCGACATAACTATCGTTGCCCGAACGGTCAATTAAGACACCACATCCTTTAACAAATCCAAATCCCTGACAACTTTGAAAACCCTGATAAAAATCATCACCGCTTATATCTGATAAAATGCCCGTGCCAAACAAACCTGCACCCTGTCCGTATTTTTCAACTGAATAGTTATCATTGCCAGCAATGTCTAATAAAATACCTTGACCCAAAATCCCACAACCCAAACCCAATTCATCGGCTTGATAGCTGTCATCACCACTACAATCAACAACAATTCCATATCCGCAAATACCAGTGCCTGCGCCAATTTTACCAAGATAAGTATCATTGCCATCAAAATCAATCACGATTGAAACCGGTGTTTTCATATCGGATACGGCACAATCTCTATAAATATCATCACCGCCAAAATCGATGATTAACAAGTAGCGACCGTCTTTATAATTATCATCATTAACCGAACCCAGAACTATCTTACCATATTTAGTCTCGATTATAATCGTGCTATCAATTGAGATATTTTTTATCATATCCATCACGGAATTGATGACATAACCTAAATCCATCGCACCCGCTGATAATGATTTGAAATCAGTTGCTTCAATGACTTTTTCGGTTCGCACATTAGACAAACCATCTTCGCCTTCGGCAATTAATGCCATTAAAATCGTATCAATCTCTCGGTAATTCAATTGCGATGTGCCTTGTTTAATCCATTCCAGACTATTTTTGACCTCAGATACAAGCATCAGTAAACCTGTTATCAAACTATCTGCTACCGATTGAAGATTAACCTGCTTGACACCAAAATCCTTACGCAACATTTCGCATAAATATCTATTTTTATCACTAATTTTATTTATCGAATCTAACAAAGTCTTTTCTGGTCGTTCAATTAACCCCCGTCGAACACCT